>JACCUC010000218.1 GCA_013812065.1 Thermoleophilaceae bacterium
CAACCTGTGAGCGCGCTCTGACCTCGAGCACGCCCGGGGCGGGCTCGCGCTCCAACGCGGGCGCGGCTGCCGTGACCGGCGCGATCGGCTCGTCCTCGGCGGCCAACGCGACGGTTACGGGACCGCCGATGGCGGCCACGGATAGGACGGAAGCGGGCAGCTTCCACATTGGTACTACCTCCGGCTCGGGTGCGGGTCCGCTCGCCCCCGAGTCACGGGAGATCGCGCGGCGTGCGGCCGCGGCGAGTCCGACTCGGGAGGAGGCGTCGCGGCGCGCGCGGGAGCGGGCTGGGGTGCCCGCCGGACCTACGGCCGCTCGATGGAGCTGCCCACGCTAAAGCCGAACGGACCGGCGCGCCTGTGACCTGCATCACAGTGCAGGATTTCGCCCAACAGGCCGGCCGAGCAGGAAGTGCCGCGCGCTAGGACGAGCCGGTCTCGGTCGCCAACTCAGAGACACCGGCTGTGATCGACCGTGGCACCGGCGCGGACCGCCTCACGACGAAGCCGAGGACAACGTCCTGAAGGAGGGTGGCGACTCCAACTCGAGCGGGATAGTGTCCGGCGTGCCGGTGCTTGCGAGCCTCGGCTTCGACGGGTTGAACCTGCGGATTCCGGACGTGGAGTCGGAGCGAGGGGTCGTTGCGGGAGGGTCGGTGCCGGTTGACCGCGTGGTGGTCGGACCGGCAATGGTCGGGGAGCTGACCTCCGCGGCGGCTGGGGTCGCCCGACCGCCGTGGGACGTCGGGAATAGCCCCAAAGCGTGCTACGCTGTCGCACCATGCGGGTCAACGTGCGCGAGTTGCGGAACCGCACGAGCGAGGTGGTCGCTGCGGTCCAAGCCGGCGAGACGGTGACGCTCAGCGTGCGCGGCGAACCCCTCGCCGACATCGTGCCCCACCGCCGGCGCAGCCGCTGGCTGCCGGGTCCTTGGCTGGCGAGCGAGCTTCGCACCCGCTCAGCGGACCCGGCGCTTCGCGACGAGCTCGACGAGCTGGTCGGGCAGGCTGTCGATGAGCTGGCTTGACGACCGGCCTGCTCGACACCTCGGTCTTCATCGCGCGGGAGCAGGAGCGAGAGCTCTCCTCGCTGCCCGCGCAGGTGGCGGTCTCAGTGGTGACGCTCGGCGAGCTCGAGCTGGGTGTGCTGAGCGCCGACGACGATGAGCTGAGGCGTCGACGGGCCGACACGCTTGACCTGGTCCGAGCGGCCGATCCCCTCCCGGTGTCCGAACCGGTTATGAGCCGGTTCGCGCGCCTGGTCAGTGACTGCCGCCGGGAGGGGGTGCGCGCGCAGGTCCTCGACGCGCTGATCGCGGCGACCGCCGTCGAGCATGGGTTGCCGGTGGTGACCCAGGACGACGACTTCGAGGCGATGGCACGGGCCCACGGAGAGCTGCGCGTGGTGCGGGTCTGACGCTCCAACGGTCTCGAGGTCGCGCCCCGACCGTCCGTGAAGGGGCCTCTGCCTCAACCGTACCTAGTCTAAGTCTGCCGCTCCTCCGTCGCTCGACTCCCTCTCGTGATAGGTCCCTTGGTATCTGCCGTGGAAGTTCCCGCCTGGCGGCGGCCCGGCCTCGGGCCTAGGCCACCCGCCCGGCGCGCCCTAATCTTCGGTGGCCCATGAAGGTCACGCTCCCCGACGGAACCTCGCTCGAGCTCGCCGACGGCGCCACCGGCGCGGACGCCGCACGCGCGGTGGGGGAGGGGCTCGCGCGGGCCGCCCTCGCGGTCAAGCAGCGTGGCGACGGCGCGGACGCCGACGGCCTGCGCGACCTGGCCGCCCCACTGCGCGACGGCGCGAGCATCGAGGTTGTAACCCCGCGCCACGAGGACGCGCTCGAGCTGATCCGCCACGACGCCGCGCACGTGCTCGCTACCGCCGTGGTCGAGCTCTATCCCGGCACCAAGGTCTCGATCGGCCCGCCGATCGCCGACGGCTTCTATTACGACTTCGAGTTCCCCGAGGGCGTCAAGGTCTCAGAGGCCGACCTCGAGCGTATCGAGGCCCACATGCGCGAGCACGTCAAGGCGGACGAGCCGTTCGAGCGTTCCGACATCTCCGTCCACGAGGCCCTCGAGCGCTTCCGCGCCGAAGGCCAGGACTACAAGGTCGAGCTGATCGAGGACCTCGTCCGCGACGAGGGCGTCGAGACCGTCTCGCTCTATCGCAACGGGCCGTTCGTCGACCTCTGCCGCGGCCCGCACGCCCCATCCACCAAGCGCATCAAGGCGTTCAAGCTGCTGTCGCTCGCGGGCGCCTACTGGCGTGGCGACTCGAGCCGCCCGATGCTCACCCGGATCTACGGCACCGCCTTCCTGTCCAAGGATGAGCTCGAGCAGTACCTGACTCGCCTCGAGGAGGCGCGCGCCCGCGACCACCGCAAGCTCGGGCGCGAGCTCGACCTGTTCCTGTTCTCGGACGTCTCGCCGGGCTCGCCGTTCTGGCAGCCGGCGGGGATGACGCTCCTCAACGAGCTGATGGAGCTGTGGCGCACCGAGAATCGCCGCCGGGACTACCGCGAGGTCCAGACGCCGATTCTCTACGACTCAGACCTCTGGCGCCAGTCGGGCCACTGGGAGAAGTTCCGCGAGAACATGTACTTCACCGAGGTCGAGGGGCGCCAGATGGGTCTCAAGCCCATGAACTGCCCGGCCCACATCCAGATCTACAAGGCTGCCCGCCGCTCCTACCGTGACCTGCCCCTGCGCCTGTCGGAGGCCGGGCTCGTGCACCGCCACGAGCCGAGCGGCACCCTCCACGGCCTCCTGCGGGTACGCCACATCACCCAGGACGACGCCCACATCTTCTGCACCGAGGAGCAGGTCGAGCACGAGGTGATCGGCTGCCTCGACTTCGGCTTCTTCCTCTACGACCTGTTCGGCTTCGAGCCCCGGCTCGAGCTCTCGACGCGGCCCGAGCGGCGGATCGGCACCGACGCGATGTGGGACGTCGCCGAGGGGGCCCTCGAGGGCGCGCTG
>JACCUC010000225.1 GCA_013812065.1 Thermoleophilaceae bacterium
ACTCGGCCCTCCGGGCGTCGACGTCGAGGCCTTCCGGCCGCGCCCCCGCGCAGAGGCCGGCCGCCGCCTCACTGCCCTGGCCGATCGCCTCGACACCGCCGAGGTTGCCTCCTGGGGCGGCGAGACCGGCGCGGCGGCGGCGCTGCGCGAGCTCGATCCCCACCGCCACCGGATCGTGAGCTTCGTGGGCAAGCTGATCGTGTCCAAGGGGGTCGACCTCCTGCTCGCCGCCTGGCCGCTCGTGGTCCGCGACGTCCCGGACGCAAGGCTCGTCGTCGTCGGCTTCGGGACCTATCGTGACGGCCTCCTGCGGTTCCTCCGCGCCCTGGGCGAAGGCGATTTCGCCGCGGCGCGCGAAGTCGCCGCACGCGGTCGCGAGCTCGAGGGCGGGCGGACAGGGGAGCTCGGCCACCTCGCCGCCTTCCTCGACTCACTAGACGGCGAGCGCCGCGGCGCCTACCTGGACGCCGCGCGCTCCTGTGCCGAGACCGTCAGCCTCACCGGCCGCCTCGACCACTCGGACCTTGCCGACCTCCTGCCCGCCTGCGAGGCCCAGGTCGTCCCGAGCACGTTCCCGGAGGCCTTTGGCATGGTGGCCGCCGAGGCCGCGGCCTGCGGCGCGCTGCCCCTGTCGGCCGCCCACTCGGGCCTCGCCGAGGTCACCGCGGTGCTAACCGCCGCCCTCGAGGAGCCGCTGCGGCCACTGCTCTCGTTCGAGCGCGGTCCACGTGCCGTCGAGGAGATCGCGGCCAAGCTTGTCGAGTTTCTTCGACTCGAGCCCGCTCGCCGCGGGCGGATCTCCAAGGCGCTCGCCGAGCTCGCGCGCGAGCGCTTCGGCTGGGAGGGCGTCGCCGGCGGGGTGATCGCCGCGGCACAGGGCCGGCTCGGCGAGCTCGCCGAGCCGCTCGGTCTCTCCGACGGTGGCCGTTAGGGCTCGTCACTTATTAACCCCACGGCTTGATGGGCTGATCGCGTAGTTCCACTCGGGGTGGAACTCGTCCCCGGTGAGGTTGACGGCGGCGAGCTCTCGGTCTGGGATCTTGATCCCCTTCGGGTAGTCGCGCTCGTCGAGGCGCGCGTAGACCTCGAGCCCGGTGCGGGTCTTGGTCGCGGCGATCAGATTGATGATCACCTGGTGGGAGACGAGCGGCTTGCCGCGCCAGTTCTGGCTGATGAACGAGAACAGGCGGTGCTCGATCCTGTTCCACTTCGAGGTTCCCGGGGGGAAGTGGCAGACGTGCACCTGCAGGCCGGTCTCGTCCGCGAAGCGCTGCAGCTCGGTCTTCCAAAGGCGGGTGCGGTTGCCGTTTGAGCCGCCGCAGTCGGCGGTGATCGTCAGGCTCTTTGCCTCGGGGTAGCGCTCGCGCCCGAGCTGCTCCCACCAAGCGCCGATCGAGGCGACCGAGAAAGCAGCGGTGTCGGCGGTGATCCCGACCGAGACGAGCCCGGCGTCCTGGGCGATGTCATAGACCCCGTAGGGGATCGCCTTGCCGAGCTCTTTGTCCTTGAAGTCGTGAACGCGAACCGGGATCGGCTGCCCCTGCGGGCGCAGCTCGCGTCCCACCGCCTTGAAGTCCCCGACCAGCTCCTTCTTCTTCGTGTCGATCGAGATCGCCGGCTCGCCGGCCTCAAGCGCCGCCCCCACCTTCGAGTTGATGTGGCGAAACTGGGCGTCGCGGTCGGGGTGCTGTGAGCCCTCCTTGGTCTTGCTGTTTGCCTGCAGGCTGTAGTCGAGCGCTCGCAAGAGCCGCGCGACCGTCATGTGGCTGACCTCGTGGCCGAGCTCTCGCAGACCCTCGGCGAGCTTCCTGACGCTCTTCGCAGTCCAGCGCAGCGGCTGCTCGGGATCGCCGCGAGAGTCCACGTCGACGAGGCACTCGAGGTCAGAGACCAGCGTCGGATCGGACTCGACAAGCGACTTGCGACCACCGCCGGCCCGGCGCACCCGGCCCGGCTCGAGCTGCTCGCCTGACTCGAGATCGCGCAGACCATTTCGGATCGTCAGCTCTGCCATCCCGGTCGCCCGCGCGACTGCCGCTATCCCGCCCCGCCCAGCCGCGCGCGCCTCCGAAGCCGCCCACAGGCGCCGGCGACGCTCGTCGAGCTCCCCCGCCAACGCGCGGTAGCGCTCGCCGATCGCGTGCTCGTCGATCACACCCCAGCAGTTCTACATAACCGGGACGATCCCTTCAGCTTGTTCTGTTACGATTCCTTAGCCAGGTTCTTGACGAACGGAGTCCTCGCCTCCGTGTTCGCGACCTTGGCCATCTCGACGGCCGAGGTGTGGTGAGGGAGCATGCTGTCAAGAAAGGCATTCTCTTGGTCGTTTCCGGTTGGTGCCTCCGAGGCGCCACCCCCGCACGCGGACAGGCCAACGGCGAGGACGAGGGCAGCGGGCAGGGTCAGGACTCTGAGGAATCGCATCGACTTGGTCGGTCTCCTTCTCGTGGCTCATAGGGACGCACGGTGGACGCCCAAGAGGTACCCGCAGGAGGTAGAGGCTACCGAGCCCGCCGGTCATGCAGCGAGGCGCCTGGTGTTTTATGCAGCACCTCTCCGCCCTCAGCGTAGCTGCCTCCACCCAGGGGCGGGTTGATTGGAACGGCTGGTGAGTGGAGACCTGCGTACCATCAGCTGACTTCGAGGTGGCGCATCATCCCCGCCTCCTGGTGGTAGGCGTTGTGGCAGTGAAAGGCCCACCGACCGGGATTGTCGGCGACCCATTCGACGCTGAGCTCCTCCATCGGCGCCAAGACGACGGTGTCCTTCAGAGGAGGCGTGGCCGTCCGCCCGGCCAGGGGTCGGAAGGAGTGGCCGTGCAGGTGCATCGGGTGAGGCATCATCGTCCGGTTGCGGAGCACGAAGCGCACCCGCTCGCCCCTGTCGAGCTTGAGCATCTCGGCGTGCGCGAACGGCCGGGCGCCGATCGTCCACTGGTAAGCCCCCATCCCCATGCTCAGGTCGAGAGGGACGGCCCGAACGTCGCCGGGTGGCTCGGCCTCACTCTCCTGCGCGCCGACCAGATCGGCGTGGGTCAGCAGTCGACGGGGGATGCGCACGCGAGCGGCGGGTGCCGGAGCGCGGCGTCGCTCCCCCGCGTAGCGCAAGCTCGCGACGGCGCGCCCCGCCTTGCCGAGGGGAACCGCGACAAGTCTGGCGCTGTCGCGGCGGGCGTCGAGGAGGACGTCGAGGCGCTCGCCCATGCCCATGAGAACGGCGTCTGTGGTGACCTGACGGACGGGCAGTCCGTCGGCGTGAGTCACTCGCAGCTCGTGATCCTCGACGAACACGGCGTAGATGGTGTCGGCGCCAGAGTTGACCAGCCGGAGGCGGACGCGCTCGCCGCGACGCACGTCGATCTGCGCCGGCGCCTCGGGCGGACGGCCGTTGATCAGGTGAAGAGGGTATTCCACGTCACCACCGTCGACCTGACCGGCCAGCGCGGCGTTGGTCATGGCCACGTGCCGGGAGGCCAGCCGGTTGGAGGGGTCAAGCGGCGCGAATGGGCCGCTCGGCGGTCGAGCGCCCATCCTCATCCCGCCGTGCATGGCCATGCCCTCCCGCCGCAGCGCATCGAGGCGGGCCTCCGGCGTTCCCGAGACCCCGTCCAGCCAGTCGTCGACCAGGACGACCGCCTCCCTGTCGTAGTCGAGCTCCTCGTGTCGCGGTTCGACGATCAGCGGGGCGTACAGACCGCGATCGAGCTGCATGCCGAAGTGGGAGTGGAAGAAGAAGGTGCCCGCGTCGGGAGGTGTGAACTCGTACAGGTAGCTCTCGCCCGGCTCGACGGCGTCCTGGGTGAGACCCGGAACGCCGTCGGCGGCGTTGTTTCGCAGTCGGACGCCGTGCCAGTGGATGCTCGTCGGCTCGGTGAGCGCGTTGTCGACGCGGATGCGTACCGGCCGGCCCTGACGCAGACGGATCTCGCGACCCGGGAGGCGTCCGTCGTAGGTCCAGGTGCTCACGTGCCGGCGCCCGAGCTCGACCTCCGCCGGGCGTGGGCGCAGCACAAGGTCGGCCGGCTCGGGCCCGGCGGCGACGCGCCCGAGGGCATAGCCGCCGAGGGCCAGAGTGCCCGCTCCCCCGCCGGCGGCGACGAGCAGCCGCCGCCGCGTGAAGCGACCCTGCACGCTGGCGAGCCTTTGTTGGTCGGACATCAGGTGCGTTCCCTCATACGAACGTCCGGGTCGACCCCACCTTCTCCGAGCCCGTAGCGTCGACGCGCCCACAACGCTCCAAGCCCAGCGACGAGGATCAGAACGACGCTCGTCCATTGAGTATCCGATAGCCCGAGCGCGAGCTCCGTGCTGTCGAGCCGGAAGAAGGACTCGACGAAGCGTCCGGCGGCGTACAGGGCGAGGACCGCCCACAGGAGCATCGTCGGACGGTGAAAGCGGTGGCGGAGGGGCCACAGAAGCGCGAAGATCGCCGCGCCGAGCAGGACCTCGTAGAGGCCACCCGAATGGAAGGCGACCGCGGGGTCGGGCGTGTCCGCGTCCGGGTGGGTGTTGCGTACGGCGAGGAAGAAGTCTGACGGCGGACCGTAGTGCTCGCCGTTGATGACGTCGCCGATTCGCCCGACCGCGAGGCCGAGCGCAAAGCCGACGGCGACCGAGTCGAGGTAGCGCAGGCTGAGGCGCTCGCGGCGAATGTATGCGCCGATCGCCACGGCGACGAGCACGACTCCCCCGTTCAGGGAGAAGCCGCGCGTTCCGAGCCATTCCCCCGGATCGGCGATCTGCCCGCTCTCGATCAGGTGAAGCAGCCGGGCGCCCACGATGCCGAAGACCACAACCAGCAGCCCGATCGTCGACAGTCGCTCGGTGTCGAGTTCCAGCTCACGGGCGTGGCGGGCGGTCGCGAGGGCGCCGATGACGATCCCGACCGCGATCGCGATGCCGTGCCAGGCGAGCGTGATCGGCCCCAGCTCGATCGTCGGGTCGATCCCAATCTCGATGACCGACAACGCGCTCACCGGCTAGAGCGACTGCCAGATGTTGAGCCCGAGCCCGTCGAGGGCCTGCTGAACCTCGATGTTGAGGCGAAACAGCTCCCCGGAGAGAACGAGCCCACCCATGGCCACGAGCACGATCCCCGAGGCGACCTGAACGAGCGGATAGCGGCGCCGCAGCCAGGAGAAACGCTGCGTGCCGGCGGTGTAGGCGAGCGACGAGAGCAGGAACGGCACGCCGAGTCCGGCGGAGTAGATCGCGAGCAACAGTGCCCCCTGGCCGACCGTCGTCTGGGTCGAGGCGAGACCCAGGACGGCCCCGAGGGTCGGCCCGACGCACGGCGTCCAGGCGACGGCGAAGGACGCGCCCGCGACCACCGGCCCGCCTCGCCCCGCTCGCGCCACGAGCCAGTCCGGACGCCACTCCCGGTTCAGGCGGACGACGGCGACCGAGGCGATGAAGAGCAGCCCCATCACGAGGATGAGCACGCCGGCGATGGCGTTGAGGGTGTCGCGGCTGTCGAAGAGGATCGCGCCGAGGGCAGTCGCCGTCAGCCCGAGGAAGACGAAAATGGCCGAGAAGGTGCCGACGAAGGCGAGGCTGCGAGCGAGGACCCGGCGGTCGAGGCGGCGCCCATCGCCGGGTGCCGCGCCGCCGACCGCGGCGAGATACCCCGGCACGAGCGGGAGGCAGCACGGCGATATGAACGACACAAATCCGGCGGCGAAGGCCAAGGCCATGCCCGGGGCGTCGACCACCGACTAGGAGCGCTCTGCCTCGTCGAGGAGGACGCCGAGGTCGTGGGCGATGTCCGCGGGGGGGACCGGGAAACCTGCCGAGAACTTCGTGCGCCAGCGCCCGCGGGCGTCGACGAGCCACATGTTCGAGGTGTGACGGCTCTGCTCGTTGGCGGGATCCTGTGAGCCTACGTAGTAGCTATCCCAGACCGGCTCGAGCTCTCGCCTCGAACCAACGAGGAAGCGGAAGTTCGCTGGGAGCCGGTAGCGGCGCAGCCAGCGCCGCGCCGCGGCGGGGGTATCGCCCTTCGGCTCGACGCTGACGGCGAGGATGGTGAGGTCGTCGGCCCGGGGACCGAGCTGCTTCAGCGCCTGGCGGAGTTCCGCGGCGATCGTCGGACAGGTGTCGCCAGGCGGGCAGTTCGTGTAGAGGAAGGTCACCAGGTAGGGCCGGCCGGCGAGCCGCCGGGTGTCGACGGGTCGACCGCGGGCGTCTGAGAGCCGGAAGTCGGGCGCGGGCCGGCCGACGATGCCGTCGGGCAGCTTGCTGCCTCGGAACGGGCCGGTCCGCGGTTCGGACTGTGCGACCTGACCCGCCGTCGACGCGGTTCTCGCGCCGGAGCGCTCGAGTAAGACGTAGACCAGCGCGCCCGCCCATAACACGAGGAGGGCGGCGAAGCCGGCTAGGAGCACGCGGCGGAGGCCGACCGGCATCAGACCTGAGTGCGCAGACTCCAGGAGGCGCCGCCATCTGACGAGCGCATGACCCGGTTGTCAGAGAGGGCGACATAGAGGTCGTTTCCGGCGGCCATGAAGGAGACGGGTTCGCCGGGCACCCTCCCGGTGGGGCGGAACCTCCGTCCGCCGTCGAGGCTCATGGCGACCTCTCCCTCGGCGTCGAGGATGAAGAGGCGCTCGGGCGCCGCCCAGGCCACGAGCGCGATCTGCTCACCAAGGCGCCGCCAGCTCCGGCCAACGTCGCTCGAGGCGGAGAGCCCCGAGTCAGTTGACGCGATCAGGCGGTCGGGATCGCGCGGGTCGATGGTCAGGTCGACGAGCGTTCCGGGCGGGTCGGGCAGCTCGGTCCACGACCGGCCGCCGTCGCCGCTCGCCAGGAAGCGGCCGCTCGAGCCGTCGAAGCCGTAGACGCGGCTTCCGGACGCTCGCAGGACGTGGAAGTCGGCCTCACCGAGCAGAGAGACCGGCCGGAAGGTGCGGCCCGCGTCTGTCGAGAGGATCAGGCCGAGGCTCGGCGGCAGATCTTCCCCGGCACCGGGGTGCCCCGATCCCAGGAAGCGATTCGGCCCGACGATCGAGAAGCCCATGACGTCCTTGCCGGTCGTGCCTACGAGGTGCGCCTGGGTGTCACCGGGCGCGGCGCGGAAGAGCCCGTTGTGGGAGGCGACGAAGACGGCTCCGTCGGCGGGGTTCACCCCGAGACCGTGGACGTGCCCTCCCCCGCGCCCCTCGGCGGCCACCTGACCTGCGCCACTGTCGCCACCGTCACCCACAGCAACCACGGCGACTGCGGCCACCGCCGCGACGCCCAGCACTGCGGCGACGGCGTAGCCGCGCAGCTTCTTGCGCCGCTCGGCGGCGAGCGCCGCCCGCTCGCGCTCTACGCGCTGCAGCCGGCGCGTTTCTCGCTTCTCTTGTTGCGTCGCCACCTACGAGCAGTGTAGTAGAGAGGTTAGGAGGCGGGCTCGAGTTTGAAGGCCGGCCCCGCGCCGTCGCGGTCAACCCGCGCCGGGCGCCCGGAGAGCGCAGCCTCGATCCCCTCGCGCAGCTCCGCCGCCGAAGCCGCCCCGAGGATGTGGGCGACGACGTTCCCGTCGGCGTCGATGAAGAAGGTCTCGGGAAGCCCGACGAGACCCCATCGTCGGGCGACCTCGTTGCCCGGGTCCCGGACGTTGAGGTAGCTGGTATCAAACTCCCGCAGGAACCGGCGCGCGTCTCCGAGGGAGTCCTGCTGGTTCAGTCCCACAAACAGGACCCCCCGGTCGTGTGCTTTCTGCCAGGTCCGCTCGAGCAGCGGTGCCTCCTCCCGGCAAGGGTCACACCACGAGGCCCAGAAGTTGACGACCACGGGCGTCCCTCGCAGCTCACCGAGGTCCACTCGCCGATCGGAGAGCGCCGGCCCGACCGCGCGAGACAGCCGGGGGCCGAGCGCCCCCTCGTGCAGGACCGCCAGCTCGAAGCCGGGTGCCGCGACCGCCTCCGCCCGGGCCAGGGCCTCATCGAAGGTCGGCTGCGGCGCGTCGGCGAGGAGGCCGTAGGTGAGGGCGGCGAGCACCAGGACGGGTAGGGACACGGCGAGGAGCAGCCGCAGGGTCCGCAAACGTCGCCCTCCTTTGGTCGTGCGGGGGCCCGCGGCGCCGGTTGGGTGGTCCTGAGGTGCCATTCGCCCAGCGTCGATCGAGCTATCGGGTCGAGGCGCTCCGTGTTCTCCATCGGCGCTGGCCGGAAGCGACGCAGCCGCAGCGGGTTGGTTACCACGCTGACCGACGAGAACCCCATCGCCGCGCCGGCCACGATGCGGTTGAGGAGCCCGACGGACGCGAGCGGAAGGGCGGCGAGGTTGTACTTCTCTCTCGGACCGTCGGCTTGGACCGACGGTATCGAGCCTCCGCCGGAGCAATGCTCATCCTGTCGGGCTCCGCTGGGGCATGCCCATCCCATGCATCCCGCCCATCATGTCGCGCATCGGTCCGGCCAGGTCACGGGTGCTGGCGTCCCCGTACCAGGCCTTCAGGTAGCGCTCCATCTCCTCGATCTCCGCCGATTGCTCGTCGACGATCACGCGGGCGAGCCCCCGCAGCTCGTTGTGCTCGGCGTTCTCGAGCGCGTCCTGCCCCCTCTCGACGGCGAGCTGATGGTGCGGAATCATCATGCGCAAGAACATGCGATCGGTGTGGTCGCCGCCCCTCATGGCCCCACGGCCCATCATGTTCATACCGCCCATACCCATCATCGAGGCACCGGCCCCGGGGTACCACTGCTTGCGCCATGTCTCCATCTGCTGAATCTGGCGCTTCTGACTCGCCTGTATCCGACGTGCGAGGTCGCGCAGCTCAGGCCGACGCGAGTCTCCGATCATTCCCGCCGAGGACATGATCGCTCCCTGATGGTGCATGATCATCTCGTCGATGAAGCGCAGGTCGTAGGGGGCCTTGGGGTCGGTGACGCCCATGAAGGGGGGCTGCGCCTCCGCGCGCTCCTCACCCCCGGTCGCGAGGGCGGCACCGACCACTAGCCCCACGGCGACGATCACCGCGAGGGCGATGCCCAGCCCTATCCGTCGCCTGCGCTTCACGGTCTTGCCTTTCGTCGAGGCCACACCTACTACGCTCACTAGTACGGTACCAACGTCGTCGCGGCGGGCCGCTCTCTCGGCTCGGGCGTCAAAGCCCTGGTTGCGGCCGGGCCGAGGCTGCCTCGGCCCCCGCCTCCGGCGGCCGTCTCGCCCTGGCGTTTGTACTACACTGAATCGTAGCTATCGTGGGCTCCGCCTTGAGCGGAGGATCGACAAAGGAGAGAACGTGGAAGCGGTGATCCCCACCCTCGCCCTGTTGGCCTGTCCCGTTGGCATGGGCTTGATGATGTGGTTCATGATGCGCGGCTCGAACGGCCGGCCTAGGCACTCGAGCGCCCGCTCGGCGTCCATCGCCGAGCTGCGTGAGGAACAACGGCAGATCGCGGCCGACATCGACCGCTTGGAGGGCGCACAGGCCGAGCGGGAGGCGACGTCCGCGCAGTCGCCGCGCCCGGAGATCGCCTGAAGCATGCCGGACGTGCTTCTCGTGACCATCCTGATCGTCGCGCTAGCGTGTCCGGCGATGATGTGGTGGCAGCATCGGCGTGTCGGCGGCGCCGCACCCGGCTGTGCGCCGCCGCGCTCGGAGGCAGCCTCCCTCGAGGCCCTTCGTCAGCGCCAGGCGACGGTCTCCACGCGCCTCACCGAACTCGAGGGCGAGGGCGAGGACCGACCCTCTACCTGATCTCGGCCTATCGCCTTCCCTCAGCGGGTCGCTCCCTGAGCCCCGCCACGCCGCAGCCCTAGCGCCCGCCCGGTCCGCGCGGCGAGTAGGCCCTGGCGCATCTGCTCGGGCGAGACAACGCCAATGACGTGCCCGACCACCTGCCCCCGGGCGCTGATGAAGAACGTCTCGGGAATGCCGGTGGCGCCCCAGCGGCGGGCCGTGCGGTCGGTCGGGTCGCGGACGTTGACGTAGGAGACGTCGAACTCGCGCAAGAAGGCCCGGGCGTCCCCGGTGATGTCCTGCATGTTGAGCCCGAGAAAAAGGACGCCTCGGTCCCGTTGTTCCCGCCAGCTCCGCTCGAGCAACGGCGCCTCCTCGCGACACGGCACGCACCAGGAGGCCCAGTAGTTCAGTACGACTGGTATACCGCGCAGCTCCTGAATGTCGACTCGGCCGTCGGCGAGCGCTAGCGCGAGCGAGCGCGACAGCCGGGGCCCGAGCTTCCCGCGCTCGAGTACGGGAAGCCTCAACTCGGGCGAAGGACTCGGCTTGCCGCGCGCGAGGGCCTGGTCGATGCGGTCGTCCGGCGCCTTCGCTAGGAGTCCCCACGCGAGCAGGGCGAGGAACAGTCCGAGCAACAGCACGGCGGTGCCCCGTAACGCCTGGCCGCGCCACCTGCGCGAGGTGCCGCTCGACTTAGACTTCGAGGCCACGGGCGGGCGGTGGTTTGTTTGGATCTCGGCCACGGCGCCGGAAGCGCCGAGGAGCGGTCGGGTTAAGGAACGGGCGGGCGGGGTGCAAGATCACGGGCGGTCGCTTTGGTTCGGGCCCTGGGAGGCCTAGCGGTAAGGGGCGCCGGTCAGCGGCCAGGGCCGACGTCGCTCCGCGCCCGCCGCCACAGCGCAGCCCCCAGGGCCGCAATCGGTGCCGCGAGCATCAGCAACATGCAGCTCTGGCCAACGACGGCCAGCGCTTCCACTCGAACGCCTGCGCCTGCCACACCCGCCGTGACCGCCACTCCGGCGATCGCCGCAACCGCCAGGAGGGAGAGGAGGAACGTCGGGGCATCGAGCCGCCACCGGGTGGGCGCGCCGCAGATGTGGTCGACGCGCTCGGGGGCGAGGGCGACAGTGGCCTCGGGATGGTCGCTCGACCCGAGTTTGACCAGCGCGGAGGCCAGCGCGGACGACCCTGCCGACCGAAGGGCTGCCTCGTCGGCTGCGAGCTCGGCGAGTTCCGCGTAACGCCGCTCGAGCCGACGCAGGGCGGGGAGGAAGAAGAGCGCATCGGCGAGAGTCCGCGCCGCGAGCAGACGCAGCGGGTCGCGGCGGCTGGCGTGGTGGCGTTCGTGAGCGACGACGGCCCGCAGCTCGGTTTCGGAGAGTCGGTCGTGGGCCGCGGCGGATAGGAAGACGCGCGGGCGAAGAAGCCCTGCGCAAAAAGCCTGCGGTCGGCTGCTCTGGATGAGCCAGATGGAAGTGCCGGCCAGCTCGACCTCGGTGGCCTTTCGGAGGCCGGCGCGCACGCGAACCTGTGCTCGGGCTTGGAAGAAGGCCGACCGAGCTCCACGCGCGAGGATGATCACCCCCAAGCTGGCGAGACCGAGGATGGCCGCCACCAAGGGCAAGGAGTCTGCCGGCAAGAGCCTTCCACAAGCGGCGAGCAGTTCCTCGACACCCGGCGGAGCAAGACTTACCTTCGACAGCGCGCCGCCGAGGGCCACGATCACCACAAGCGCGCCGAGAGCGCCGACCGCGAGGTTGAGGCGGTACAGGCGCCGCGCGCTACTCACCGTCGGTCAGCTCGCGCAGACGGCGTAGGCGCTCGGGGTCGAGCCCGCCCACCTGGCGGGCGAAGTGGCTGAGGGCCAGATCGCCGAACTCCTCCACGAGGGCATCGACCTCGGCCTCGGCGCGCGCCCGGAGATAAGCATCGCGCGAGAGGATTGCCCGGTAGACATCGGTCCTGCCACGCCGCTCCCGGCTGAGTAAGCCCTTGTCCCACAGCCGGCACATGATCGTCATGACGGTCGTGTAGGCGCGCTGCTTGGGCCCGCGGTTCAGCGCCTCGAGCACTTCGCGGACCGTCGCCTCGGACCGGCGCCACATCTCCCCCATGACCTCGGACTCGAGCTCGTGGAGCGCAGGCGGTGTGCTCGGCGGGGAGCTCACAAGCTCACGTGTCGGTACGCCGTTGCTTGCCCGGGAGGGCGCCCTCCCGCTCGTAGTACTCGTCCACGTCGATCTCTCCGGCGGCGAGCCGCCGCTCGAGCAGAGCCCGGGCCGAGCTCGTCTCCAGTCCGGGCCGCGCCAGCCGGATCCCCAGGTAGACGCCGGCCGCGACCAGCACGATCAGCACGACCACTCCGAGGAGGCCCAAGATGGCCATCCAGCTCATCATGTCGACCTTGCCCTGCTCAAGTTGCTAGACAGCGTAGTAGATCGATCAGGAGTGCCCTTCACGAGTACGTCGGATACCCCGGCTGGGTGTGGTACAGTGCTCGACACTGACACCCCCCCGGAGTATGAGGAGATCGTACATGTCCAACACGGAGCGCACTTACGTCGTCGAGGGAATGAGCTGCCGCCACTGCGAGCTGTCGGTGACCGAGGGAGTCGAGGAAGTCCGTGGCGTCGAGGCTGTGGAGGTCGACGGCGCCACCAAGCGGCTGATCGTGCTAGGCGAAGAGGTAGACGACGCTGCGGTCCGAGCGGCCGTCGAGGAGGCCGGCTACCGGGTGGCCGCCTGAGGAACCCGGGATCCAGGTCGAGCTAAAGGAGCACTGCTCATGCGAGCCACGACCAATCTGGTGACGCCCGGCCGGTACGGCCCGTTCCTGCACTTCCGGTCCGGCGGCCACGTCCGTACCGTCGACTACACCATGGAGGTTCCGCGGTGAGCGCCCCCCGCAACGCCGAGCGACTCGAGCTGCCGGTCGAGGGCATGACCTGCGCCTCGTGCGCCAACCGCGTCGAGCGCAAGCTGAACAAGCTCGAGGGTGTCGTGGCCACGGTCAATTACGCCACCGAGCGCGCCGCCGTCGAGTTCGACCCTCAGCAGGCGAGCGCCCAGGACCTGCTTCACGCGGTCGAGGCGGCCGGCTATCGGGCGGCGTTGCCGTCGTCGGAGCCCCTGGCCGGGGACGAGGCCTCGCCGGTAGAGAACCGCGACCCGACCGCGTCGCTGCGCCGGCGCCTCGTCGGCGCAGCGGTTCTGTCGGTCCCCGTGCTCCTCGTATCAATGATCCCCGCGCTCCAGTTCGATTACTGGCAGTGGTTCGCCCTCCAGCTCGCGACCCCGGTCGTCCTCTGGGCGGGCTGGCCGTTCCACCGCGCCGCGTGGCAGAACCTCCGCCACGGAACGGCCACGATGGACACGCTCATCTCGGTGGGCACGCTCGCCGCCTGGAGCTGGTCGGTGGTCGCTCTCTTCTTCCTCGGGGCCGGCATGCCCGGGATGCGGATGGGCTTCGAGGTGGTGCTCGAGCGCGGCGCGAACGTGGAGCACATCTACCTTGAGGCGGCTGCGGTCGTGACGACGCTGATTCTCGCCGGACGTTACTTCGAGGCACGCGCGAAGCGTCGCGCCGGGGCTGCCCTCCGCGCGCTCCTCGAGCTCGGAGCCAAGGACGTCTCCGTGCTCGACCCCCACGGGAGCGAGCGGCGCGTCCCGGTGGAGCAGCTCGCGGTCGATGATCGCTTCGTCGTGCGCCCCGGCGAGAAGGTCGCCACCGACGGGCTCGTCGAGGAGGGCAGCTCTGCGGTCGACCAGTCGCTGCTGACCGGCGAGTCGGTGCCGGTCGAGAAGGGGCCGGGCGACGAGGTCGCCGGCGCGACGGTCAACGCGGGCGGGCGGCTCGTCGTCCGCGCAACTAAGATCGGCTCGGACACGGCGCTCGCCCAGATCGGCCGACTCGTCGCCGAGGCTCAGACCGGCAAGGCGCCCGTCCAGCGCCTGGCCGATCGCGTGTCGGGCGTATTCGTGCCGGTCGTGATCGCCCTCACCGCGGCCACGCTCGGCTTCTGGCTCGGCGGGGGCGCGGGCGTCGCCTTCGCCTTCTCGACGGCGGTGGCGGTGCTCATCATCGCCTGCCCGTGCGCACTCGGGCTCGCCACCCCGACCGCCCTGCTCGTGGGAACCGGCCGTGGCGCTCAGCTGGGGATCCTCATCAAGGGGCCCGAGGTGCTCGAGTCGACCCGCCGCGCGGACACGGTGGTGCTCGACAAGACCGGCACGGTCACCACCGGCGAGATGTCCCTTGTCGACGTCGCGGTAGCCGCTGGCAACGATCGCGAGGAGGCCCTCCGGCTCGTCGGCGCCCTCGAGGCGGCCTCGGAGCACCCGATAGCCCGGGCCATCGCTGCGGGGGCAAGAGCCGAGGTCGGTGAGCTGCCCGCGCCCGAGTCCTTCGCGAGCCGCGAGGGTCTCGGGGTCGACGGCGTCGTCGAGGGCCGTGGGCTCGTGGTCGGCCGGCCCCGGCTGCTGGCCGAGTGGGGCCTCCGGCTGCCCGAGGAGCTCGAGGGCGTCCGCCACAGGGCCGAGGCGGCCGGCCGCACGGCGGTGGTCGGCGCGTGGGACGGCGAGGCGCGAGCGGTCTTCGTCGTCTCCGACACCCCTAAGCCCTCGAGCGCGGCGGCCGTCCACCGGCTCCGCGAGCTCGGGCTTCGTCCAGTCCTCCTCACCGGCGACAACGAAAGCACCGCACGCTCGGTGGCCGACGAGCTCGGCATCGAGGAGGTCATCGCGGAGGTCCTGCCGGCCGACAAGGCGGACGTCGTGCGTCGCCTCCAGTCGGAGGGGCGCGTCGTGGCCATGGTCGGCGACGGCGTAAACGATGCGCCCGCGCTCGCCCAGGCGGACCTCGGCCTGGCAATCGGTACGGGCACCGACGTGGCGATCGAGGCCTCGGATCTCACCCTGGTCTCAGGCGACCTTCGCTCGGCCGCCGATGCGATCCGACTATCGCGCCGGACCCTCTCGACCATCAGGGGCAACCTGTTCTGGGCGTTCGCCTACAACGTGGTGCTCATCCCCGTCGCCATGCTCGGGCTGCTCAACCCGCTCTTCGCAGGGGCGGCGATGGCATTTTCAAGCGTGTTCGTCGTGTCGAACTCGCTGCGCCTGCGCCGCTTTCGCGCCGAGCGGCCTGAGCCGCGAGCCCCATCACCGCTCGACGGCCTTCCCACCCGGGCGCCGGGTTCGGCCGAGGTGGCCGCATAAACGTCGCGAGCGAGCCCCGAACTCCGCCACGCCCGAGAGCGGCGTGCCGCCGAACGTCGAGTCAGTCGCCGGCGCCGGGCTCGCTGCTGTCCGACTCGTCCTCGGAGAAGTAGGCCTCCGTAGAGGCGTCGCTCGAAGCGGCGCCGGAGGCACTCTCGTCGGTAGCCGTGCTCGCCTCGGAGCCACCGCTAGCCGTCGCGTCCGACGAGCCATTCGTGCTCGACGCGGCGCTATCGCTCGGGGCGGTGGCCGTGGTGGACTCAGCCTGGCCGGAGCCGTTGGCGCTCCCCGAACCCTTGGCGCTGTCCGACCCCGTGGTCGCCGTGGAGGCCGGAGCCTCGGCGGTCGCCGTCGTGCCCGACTCGACCGACGACGAACCGTCCGCGCTCGCCGCGGAGCCGGCGTCGCCAGTGCTCCCGGCCGAGCCCGAACCGCCTTCTGTGCCCGAATCAGCACCGGTCGCGGCCTCGTCACCGCCCGCAGAAGGCTGCTCTGCGCCCTCACCGGTCGACGGATCGGAGCCGTTCGAGCCCGTGTCCTCTGAGGTCGGGGAGCTCGTCCCGGCCCCTGCGTCGGTGGCGACGTCTCCCTCCTCCTGCGGCGCGGGTGCTTCGCCGGCGCCCGAGGACTCATCGGTGGCCAGTGCTGGCTCCTCGGAGGTGGTGTCCTCGACCTGAGGCTCCTCCTCGGTCGCCTGCGAATCGGACTCCGCAGAGCCGTCCTCCGCCGGCGTTGCCTCGCCGTCCTTCTCGGCCGCCGCCTTGGTGGCCGGAGCCTCCTCCACGACGGGCTGAGCCTCGTCGCCGGCCTGCGGCTCATCCGCGGCCTGCTGCTCACCCGCGTCCGGCTCGCTCGCCTGGGCCGCGAGCTTCTGCACGAGCGGCTCCGCGGGCTCGGACTCAGCCGTCACCGCAGCACGCTGCTCGCTCGAAGGCGCCGGGGCGGACTCGTCGCGGTCGGTGGCGATCGCTACGGCCGAGCGCTCCTGGGTTGAGGAAGCGGCCTGCGTCGGCTGCGACTCGCGCAGCTGCAGATCCGGCCCGCCGATGCCGCGGGACGACGACCCGACGGGCGTGCCCGAGAACTCGCGGCCGTCCAGGTACGGCAGCGGGTCGACGTCGTTGCGGTCGTAGGGCGCACCCGTCCGGGTCTCGAAGTGGAGGTGGGGCCCGGTGGAGTTGCCGGTGCTGCCGACGTACCCGATGACCTCCCCGGCCCGGACACGGTCGCCCATCCTCTCGTCGGAGAACCGCGAGAGGTGCGCATAGCACGTCGTGAAGCCGCTCGTCGAGTGCTTGACGCAGATGTAGTTGCCGTAGCCGTTGTTCGACGAGATGTGGTTGATTACCCCGCACGCCGCGGCGCGGATCTTGGTGCCGCTCGGCGCGGAGATGTCGACGCCCGCATGGCTCGACCTCGATCGGGTTCGCCAGCCCGAGGTGAACGTTCCCTTCCCGCTCAGCGGGTCGACCAGTTTCTGAGAGCAGGAGCCCGAGCCCTTGTCGTCGCCGTCGTCACGAGGCTTCGACTCGTCTCGCGGCTCCGGCTTGCTCTCATCCGGCTTTGGCTTGGCGGAGCCAGCTCCGGAGTCGGAGCCCTCGCGCTCTTCTTCGCCCTTCGGCGCGGTCGAACCGGCACCCGCCTCTTCGCTGCGCTTCCGCTCATCTCGGCCAGCGTCCTCACCCGAGGAACTCGAGTCGCCGGCGTCGTCCGAGCTGCGCGCGAGGGAAACCCTCGACCGCTCGGGGTTGCTCTCGTCACCGGACGGCTCGGGCTCGTCCGCGGACTCGGGAGCCCGGAACTGGATCGCCACGAGGCCGCCGTCGCCCTCCTGGTCGGACGAGGGCGACGACTCGCTCGCGCCGAGCTTCTCGAGCTCGTCGGCGTCGAGCTCGTCCGCCGACGCCATGCGCACGGCGAACTGGGTGCGGTTTCCGACCGGAGTCTGGTCGTCGCTCTGGGCGCGGGTGGGCACGACGACCGGGCCGCTCGGGGGCGTGGCCGCCGGGCCGGTGCCGCCGCTGAACAGGGCGCCCCAGGTGTGCGGGCCGACGATGCCGTCGACGGCGAGGCCCGCGCTGCCCTGGAACTTGCGCACGGCCTGGTCGGTCCCCTGGTCGAACACGCCGTCGGCCTCGATGGCGAGCTCGCGCTGCACGGCCTTCACCGCCTCGCCCGCACTGCCCACCTGCAGCATGACCTCGGCGGCGCGATCGCCGCCGGCGATCGCACGGTTGGCGGGAGACTCTGAGGCGATTCCGGACGCGCCCGAGCCCGACCCCTCGCTTGTGGTCTGGGCGCCCGCGAACTGGGCGGCGGGGCCGGCGAGCATGGCCGCGGCCATGGCCGTGGAGGCGCCCTTGCGGCGCACGACCTGGCGGCGAAGCTTGGGGGTTACGGCGCGGCGGCGGCGCGAGCGCTCGAACGAACGCTGCCAGATCTCCGGGGCGCTCAGATCCCTGTGCAGAGCTGTCATCGAGTTCGAACCCTTTCTTTCTCTCGGGCCTACGGGGTTAGCTGACGGGCTCGCGTGGGAAAGATCACGCTACATCGCACATCGGCGACGATTCGCCCCTGCGGCTGGAAGCCGCCACGGGTTCCCCGTTCCGCGCCCTCGGAAGAGCGCGAATTCGGCGTTGGACCGGCGGTAGGGTACATACATATTCGGCGGATGGTTTGAAAAACTGAATCCGCCGCGAAAGTTCCTGCTCTCAGGCATGTTTCCTGCCAGCGCAAGATCCCGCCCGGCGGTCGCGCCGGCCGGTCTGGGTGGTTCAGCACGGCAGCGCGGTCGCCCCAAGGCGCGCACGCGAAGCGAAGCTCAGCCGCCGCGACAGAGCTCGCGCCGGGCGGCCACCGGGTCCGAGGGGACACGCAGCGCATGCAGCTCGATCGCCGCGCCCAGGTTGGCGACGAACCGGGCCGGAGTGAGCGGCGCGTTGATCGCGTCCATCAGGCGTGCGAGCTCTCCGCACCGCAGCGCGGCCCGCGCGGCGGGAATGCGCGGGTTCGAGCGGAAGCGCGGGCTCGCCCGCACCGACGCCGGGTCGGCGAAGCGACCGAGGAACCAGGCCGCGGGAAGCAGCTTCTCGTGCCCGGCGCGACCCGGGCGGTCGGGGTCGAGGCGCAGCCGCGCGGCGACGGGATCTGCGAGCCCGAGGCGGTCGGCGATCCTCACCTCGGGGCCGGCGGCGTAGCCGAGCCGCCCGATCGAGCCGGTGAAGATGACCACCGGTGCGGTGACCGACCGGTCCGCGCGCACGTCGAGCGCCGACGGGACCTGCACCGGGACGATCCCGTCGGGAGCGCGCCGGCTCGAAACGCGGGCGTCGAGCGAGAGGACCGCTCTCCCCGGCCGCGCCAGCGCCCGCGCCGCGTAGCCGACGCTCGGCTGGGAGAGCGGCAGAGCATCGTGGTCGGCGAGCGTGACCGGGTGAGGATGCGAGGGCGTGTCGCGCTGCTTGGCCCGCTGGTCGAGGATCTGCCAGCGCCCGGCCTCGGGACCGAACTGCGAGGGCGTCCGGAGCGCGAGTGCGCACACCCCCGCCCACACGACCACGACCGCGGTCAGACCAACCGCGGCCGCCCGGCGCCGCGGCAACGCCACGATCGCCACCGGCATGACCGCGGCGAACAGGCCCGGGAGCAGCATGCGGCCGTGCATGTAGTCGCCGCCGAGGCGGACGACGTAGAGGGTGTGCAGAAGCGCTCCGGCGACCGGCGCCGCGGCGAGCGCGGCAGCCCGGCGGCGGCCCTCCCGCCACGCGGGCCCGACTAGTCGCCACCATCGCCAGCCGAGCGCCGCGAGCGGCAGCGGGAGCGCGTAGGGCAGCACGAGGTTGCCCAGGTAGCCGACCCCCCGCTCCCAGTAGGGCAGCCCCGCCTCCTTGGCGAGCGCGGTGCCCGGCACGAGCGCGGCGAAGTAGCCCATGCGGAAGACCAGGTAGATGAGCGGAAGGGCGATCGCCGTGGCCACGAGCCCCACCGCGCGGCGGCGTGCCGGACGGGCGAGCAGGAGCAGAGCGACCAGGAAGCAGGCCGAGAAGGGGGCGAGGTCGGGCCGGACGAGCGGGCCGAGGCCGCTGAGGACGGCGAGGGCGAGCGAGCGGCGGTGCGGGCGGGACGGGGCGACCGGGCTCTCCTCGGCCCGAACGAGCCCGGTCAGTCCCAGGAACGCAGCCCCGAGCCACGCGAACACGAGACTCGTCTCGAGGCCCGAGGTGACGAACCCCCAAAAGGCCGGCACCGCCGCCACGACGAGCGCTCCGAGCGGCAGCAGCGTCGCCGCCGCGCGACCCGGGGCGAGCGCGCGCTGCAGGCGAAGGGCGCCGGCGCACGCCGCCAGCAGCCCGGCTGCCGACAGCGCCACGCCGAGCACGACCGAGATCCCCTCGAGGCCGGCGAACGGCAGCAGGCCGCCGACGACGGCGAGCAGCGCGAGCCACGCCGGGCTCGTATAGGCCTCGATCCGCTCCCCCGCGTTGAACACCGGGCCGTCGCCGGAGAGCAGGTTCTCGACGACGCGGAAGTAGATGAAGCCGTCCTCGTTGACCCAGCGCAGCTCCCAGCCGACGAGCACGAGGATCGCGACCGGCACGATCGCCAGCACGAGCGCCGGGTCGGTTCGGCGCAGCCGCTCGCGCAGCCTCAGCCGCGCCGGCCGCGCGGGCGGGGAGACCACCATGGACACCCCTCCTGCTTACCAGATCGCGATCGGCCCGCCCGCGGCTCTCCTTCGGAGCTTGGTGGTTCCCTCCGGACCGACGTGGGCGACGAGCACGACCGTCACGCCCGAGGACCGCTCAGGACTCGCCCTCCCCGCTCTCGTCGCGCTCCGACCCCGCCTCTCTTCCCGACCCGTCCTCATCCTCGTCCCGCGGCACGAAGAAGCGCGCCTTCGAGTTGCCGACCTGCGGCTCGCTCGGATCGACGGGAGGGTTCTCGTCGAATGCTGCACTCTCGCTCTGCTCTTGCTCCTCTGCCATGCCGCGACCTCCCCGGCTTCGCTCGCCTGCCAGCGTCAACTTACCGCTTCCACCCCGCCGCTATTTCGAGTCTGGGTTCGGCGAATCGGGGCGCGGGTAGGACCGCGGCGTGGAGGTGTACCGCACTCCGGAGGAGCGCTTCTCCGACCTCCCGGGCTTTGACTACGAGCCGCGCTACCGCGAATGGGACGGGATGCGGCTCGCTCACGTCGACGAGGGCGAGGGCGCTCCGGTGGTCATGCTCCACGGCGAGCCGACCTGGTCATACCTCTACCGCAAGGTGATGGGCCGGGTGCTCGAGGCGGGGCACCGCTGCGTGGTTCCCGACCTGCCGGGCTTTGGTCGCTCCGACAAGCCGGTCGACGACGGCTGGTACTCCTACGACAACCACACCCGAGCGATCTCTTCGCTGTTCGAGGAGCTCGACCTGCGCGACGTCACGCTCGTGGTCCAGGACTGGGGCGGCCCGATCGGGCTGCGCGTGGCCACCCTCGAGCTGCCCGAGCGCGTGGCCCGAATCGTTGCCATGGACACCGGCGTCTTCACCGGCCGTCAACAGATGAGCGAGGGATGGCACCGCTTCGCGGCCTTCGTCGAGCGCGCGCCCGACGTGCCGATCGGCCGCCTCATCGTCGGCGCCTGCAAGCAGGAGCCCCCCGCCGAGGTGGTGGCCGCCTACGAGGCGCCCTTCCCCGACGAGCGCTCGAAGGCGGGTCCGCGGACCTTTCCGCCGATGATCCCGCTGTCGCCCCAGGAGCCCGGGGCGGCGGAGGGACAGGCCGTCGCCGAGGCGATGTCCCGGGATCGCCGCCCCTCTCTGCTCATGTGGGCCGATTCCGACCCGACCCTGCCGCTCGAGTCCGTTGGCCGCCAGATCCAGGAGCTCTTTCCCACCGCCGACGAGCTCACGGTTATCGACGACGCGAGCCACTACCTCCAGGAGGACCAGGGCGAGCAGATCGGCGCTCTGATCGCCGACTGGCTCGGGACCCAGGCGCGGCGCCGCCCCTAGTCCCGACGCTCGTCGAGCAGCGCGGCCACGAGCGCCAGCGCGACCTCGGCACGCGAGCGCAGCGAAGCCTGGAGGACGAACTCCTCGGGAGCGTGGGCGCCACCGCCGCGAGGGCCGAGGCCATCCACGGTCAGATCTATCCGCGTCGCCACGTGACTCGCGTCGCTCGCCCCGCCGCGCTCGACGCCCACGACCGGACGGCCGAGGCGCTCGGAGCCCGCGGCGAGAAGTCCCGTGGTCGCCGCGCGGGCGTCCATCCCTGGCCACCGGCGCACGAGCTCGGCCTCGAGCTCCACCCCGCCGACCTCGCCGGCAAGCGCATCGACGACCGGCTCGATGGCGTCGAGGCGCTCCGCGCGCAGGTCGCAGAAGAGCTCGCCCGAGGCCGGCACCACGTTGAACGCCTCGCCCGAGCGCAGGATGGTCGGAACGGCGCTCAGCCGGTCGGGGCCCTGGGGGTCGTGCAAGGCGGCGATCCGCTCCGCGGCCGCGGCGAGCGCGAGCAGAGCGTTGCGACCGCGGTCAGGGGCCGATCCCGAGTGCGCCGAGGCGCCGCGGCCCTCGACCCGCAGCGTGCCGGCGGCCTTGCGACGCACGACCACCCCCTCCTCTCCGTTCGGCCCGCGCTCGCCGGCCTCGAAGCACAGGCAGGCGTCGAAGCCGGCGAACCGGTCGGCGTGGGAGAAGCGATGGCGCCGCCACTCCTCGTCGTTGACGAGCAGGAGCGCGGCCTCGGCGAAGCGCGGGGGTGAGCCGGCAGCGGATTCGATTGCGGGTGTCCCGGCCAGCGCGCGCATGACGCCGAGGGCGAGCGCCACCCCGCCCTTCATGTCGATCGTGCCGGAGCCCTCAAGGCGCCCGTCCCGCCGGGTGAGCGCCCTGTGCGCCGCGTGCGAGACGACGGTGTCGAGATGCCCGAGGAGGAGCAACCGCCGCGCTCCGTCGCCGCGCATGCGGGCCAAGAGGTCCGGCGCGTATCCGGGCGACGAGCAGGGTAGCCGCTCGACCTCGATCGGCGCGGGAAGCAGCGCCGCCGCGACGGCCACGGCCTCCTCAGCCCCCTTGACGTCCCCCGAGGGAGACGAGACGCCGACGAGGGCTTCGAGCTCCGCTTCGGCGCGAACCGCGATGGCGGGCGCCGCCCGGGCCACCCAGGGATCGGTCATCGACCGATCGCGCCCGCGACGAGACGTACCATCGAGACCCTTCCTCCTGTCCTGCGTTGGCCGCGCAGACCGTAGTCGAGCGGCCGCCCGGCGTGCGCCGGTCCGTCGCTCGCCCCGGGGGACTAACGAACCGCTGGGGAGGTCTACGAGTAGGCGTCCCAGCGCTTGAGGGCCGACAGCGGGTCGATGCGATGGCCGCCGTCGAACCAGTGCGCCGTCCACATCTCGAAGTGCAGGTGCGGGCCGGTGGAGGACCCGGTCGAACCGACGCGACCGATCTGTTGCCCGACCCGAACGCGCTGACCCGGCTTCACCCAGGACGACGCCGACTCGCGCATGTGCATGTAGACGTAGTCGTACCGGTCGTCGCCCTGGATCACGACGTAGTAGCCGCCCCCGCCGGCCTGATATCGCACCTGGGAGACCCGGCCGTTCGTCACTGCCACGAGCGGCGTGCCCGAGGCGGCGGACATGTCCTGCCCGCCGTGGCTATGGCCGCTGCGGGGCGCGCCGAAGCGAGAGCCGGAGCCCCCGTAGGAGTGCGAGCCGCGGATCGGGAAGACGTGGTCGCGCGAGGACTGGCCGTGCCCGGCTCGGCGGGCGATCACCGATTGCTCGGTGAGGCTGACTACGCCGTTCGCCCGAAGGCCGGTAGTGCGCTCGTAGCGGATCATGTCGCGCTTCGTGCGGCTGGTGAACATCCCGTAGCGCGGGGTTGGGTACCCCAGTCTGGTCACGAGGCGCTGGAGGGTCAGGACGTCGCCGCCTCGGAGCCCCTCGGACAGGGTGCGCTCGCCGAAGTCGTAGGAGCGTGTCGAGGGGCCGCCGTTCATGCGGTCGCGGCGCTCCTGCGCCCGCCGCACGATCGTCCTGCCCTCGGAGGGACCGATCTCCCCATTCACCCTCAGGCCCGTGGTCCGCTCGTAGTTGAGCATGTCGCTCTTGGTGCGGCTGGTGAACGTCCCGGTGCGCGACGTGGGGTAGCCGAGCTCCGTCACGAGCCGCTGGAGCTGCATCACGTCGTCTCCGCTCATGCCCTGTCGCAGGGTGCGGTCCCCGAGCGCGGCCATCGCGGCGCTCGCGAGGACGAGCAAGCCTGCGAGCACGGCGGCCAGGGGAAGGAGAGTACGGGTAAGGCTGGAAGATCTCATGTTGCGCTGACTCCGTTCAGTCGCTCGATTCCGTTCGCATCGTCAGGTTCGAAGGTCGCTTGAGAGATGCAAGGCCCGTGGCGGACGAAATTCGCCCCTACCGGGCAACCGGGCGTTGGTCGCGCCGGGCGCCCCGGATCGGCCGGGTGCCTGGAGCGGCGCTTGGCGGCCCGTAACCGTCACGAGCGCTCAGAGTTGCGCTTCCGGCGCAGCGCGGATGGCAGCAAGCGCGGGCGACGACCTCAAAACCGCGGCGGATGCCGGACGGTGTAACCGGCGGTCGGCCGCGTACCCCGCTGCCAGCGGGTCCCCTTGGATCCCTGACCGCTCGTGTCGAAGCGCAGGCCCGCGACGGTCATGAACATGTGGCCGGATTGCGTGTAGATGGTGATCCAGCGACCCGGTCCGCGCTTGCCGTAGCGCATGAAGCCGCCCGAGGCGAGCGGTTTGTCGAGCAGGCGCGCCCCCGCAAGCGCAAACGACACGGAGCCCGAGCAGTCGTACCCCGAGTCCTTCCAGGCGCCGTGGCCTCCTCCCCACTTGTAGGGCTTCGTCGCGATCTCGTTCGCGGCGGCGACCACGAGCGCGACTGTCCGGGGGGCGCCCTTCGGCAGCACCGCGCGGCCCTTCTTGTCGATGTAGGCGCGAGCGCCCTTGCGCGGGTCGAGGCCCTCCAGGTGGTCGCGGAAGTCGGCAAGCTCGCTTCGGATCTCGGCATCGGAGGGAGCCTGGGCCTGGGACGGGTCGTAGCCGTCGACATCCTCCGCGTCCGCAGCGGCGCCCTCGCCCGTGAACTCGCCGGTGCCCACGCCTATCGCGCTCGAGGCCCTCGGCGGGGGGTCCGCGCGCCCGGAGTCGCCGCCCTCCCCGGCGGCCGCGCGCGGCTCGATGTCTGCGAGCGAGATCGCTCCGTCCCCCGCGGCCGTCTCCTCCGCGGCCGTGCGCTCGGCCTCGGCGGCCGGTGGATCGAGGCCGGGATGGAGCACGCCCGCGACGGCAACCCCGCCGGCCGCGAGCAGGACGAGCACCAGAAGCACCCCCCGGCCGGGTCCGCGCAGAAGCGGCCGCAAGACGCGCAGCGCCCTCAACCTGGCGTCCTCGGCCCGCGCGGGCGGCGCGGGCGTGCTCGGGCTCCCATCCCTACGACCATCGGCGCGCGCAGACTAGCGGTTGAGGCCGAGCGCGGTGGGGCCGGCCCAGCCGCCGAAAGCCTACGCGCGCTCAGCCGGCGACGTCGCCGCTTCGATCGAGGTCGAGCGCAAGCGAGTTGATGCAGTAGCGCTGCCCGTTCGGGCGCGGTCCGTCGTCGAAGACGTGGCCAAGGTGGGAGCCGCAGCGCCGGCAGAGCACCTCGGTGCGGGTCATGCCGAGGCTCCGGTCCTGGCGCAGCTCGACCGCCTCGGCGGTCGCGGCCTCGGTGAAGCTAGGCCAGCCGCTGCCCGAGTCGAACTTGGTGTCGGAGTCGAAAAGCTCGGCCTCGCACGCCGCGCACCGGTAGACGCCGCTCTCCTTGGAGTAGGTGTAAGCCCCGCTGAAGGGCGGCTCGGTGCCAGCTCGCCGCAGGACCTCGTATTGCTGCGGGGTGAGCTCATCACGCCACTCCTGCTCGCTCTTCTCGATCTTGGCGCCTTCCACGGGGAGACCTCCGGTTCGCTGCGGGACCACTACACGTCCAACCCTAGAGGCAGGCTCACGGCCGATCGCGCGCCGGCTCCACCTCGGGCAGCAGCGGCTGCGCCCGATCCCAGTCGGCGATCTCGCAGGCGTCGGTGCGCGCGAAGCGCCGGTCGACGGGCCGACCCTCGAGGTTGCCGATGATCTGGGCGGTCTGCGGTCCGCCGTAGACCTCCGCGCACACGCGATCGCGCGGCGGCGCTGAGGTCAGGAAGCCGCTCAGCGCGCGGGCGCGCGTGCAGAGCTCGACGGCGGGTCGGTCGCCGAGGTAGCCCGTCGCCCGCTCGGCGTCAGGGGCGCAGCTCAGGTTGGCCTCTCTGGGCCGCCCTCGGCGGCGGCCAGCCTCGGAGGAGAGGGTGAGAAAGGCGGACGGCTGCGGGCGGACGACCGGATCGTCGTCGGGAGGCTCGACGGCGGGCTCGTCTGCGCCACCGCAGGCCGCCAGGGTCGCGCTCGCGATCAGAAGCGGGACCAGGAGGCGCAGCGACTTCATCGGCTCGGACCGTAGCGCTCGCCACCCCGCCGCACGCACCCGGGCAGGACTATCCTCTGCGGGATGAGCGACCCGTCGCCGGAGGAGCTCGCCGAGCGAGAGCGCACCGAGCTCGAGGCCGCCGCCTTCAGGCGCCTGGTCGAGCATCTGCGCGAGCGCTCAGACGTCCAGAACCTCGAGCTCATGGACACGGCCGGCTTCTGTCGCAACTGCCTGTCGAAGTGGTATCGGGGCGCGGCCGAGGAGCGCGGCCTCGAGCTCAGCGATTCGGACGCCCGCACCGCGATCTACGGCATGCCCTACGAGGAGTGGAAGGCACGCCACCAGCGGCCGTCTCCCTCGTAGCGCGACCTCGCGGTCACCGGAGCCGGGCAGGGCGGCGATGGACGCCTTCCTCGACACCGAGGATCTCGGAGAGCGTGACGCACCGCAGCCCGCGCTCGTCGAGCGTCGCGAGGATCTGCTCGACTGCGGTGACGGTCTGCCCGAGCGCACGCCGGTCGTCGTGGAGCAGCACGATCGATCCGGGCCGAGCGGCGTCCGCCACGCGCTCGTGGATCGCGTGGGCGCCGGGCGTCTCGTAATCGCGCGGATCGACGTCCCAGCCGACGGTGACGAGCCCAGCGAGCCGCGCGGCGCGGACCACGCCGGGGCTGACCGCGCCGTAGGGGGCGCGGAAGACCCGCGGCGAGACACCGGTCGCGGCGCGCAGCGCCGCGTTGGTGCGAACCAGCTGGCGCAGAGCATCGAGAGGCCGTCCGGCGAGGCGGTCGTGGCGCTCGGCGTGGCTGCCGAGCTCGTGGCCCTCGGCGATGGTCCTGCCCAAGAGCTCCTCGCGGCCCGGCACCCGCTCCCCGAGCACGTTGAACGTGGCGTGCGCGCCGCGGTCGCCGAGCACATCGAGCAGCCGTGCGGTCAGGGCGCCCGGCCCGTCGTCGAAGGTCAGGGCGACGCGATGGACCTCGCGCGGCCCATGGTCGAAGTAGGAACGCCGGCGGCGCGGGGCGGCGATCAGGCCGCGCGCGAGCTCGGCGCCGAACGACCGCCCCACCCGCTCAGCTCGCGTTCCCGGGAACGAGCTCGAACCGCAGGGTCGACCAGGAAGCGCGCGCGAGGGCGGCTCGCATCGCCTCCTCGTCGTCGAAGCGGTCCGCGAGGCGGCGACCCTCGCAGTGCACCACCACCCGCTCGGCCGAGAACGGCCACGGCTCGAGCACGAGCCGACCGGGCGCGCCAGGGACGTCGTCTACACGCAGCGTGACCGGGTCGGCTGCGGTCGGGACGCCCTCGACCTCGTGCGGTGTCCAGTCGAGCAGCAGCGCGAGCGACAGCGAGTCCCAGGTCCAGACGAGGCGGGCATTACGGGCGACCACGTCCGCCGCCGCGGCCGCCGCGGTCTGGGGATCGGAGCGCAACTCCGCGAGCAGCTCGTCCCCGAGCGTGCGCTGGCGGTCGAGATAGGCCCGCACGAGCCCCGCCCGCTCGGGTGCGACCGTGCCGAGGTCACGCCGCTCGTAGAGCGCGGTGCCGTGCATGGCGACGAGCAGCGCGGCGTAACGGCTCTGCGCGTGGATCCGTCCGGGCGCCGCCGACCACAGCTCGAGGTGGGTCTCGAGCGACATCTCCATGAACGAGCGCGGGCGGCCGCTGTGGGGGTCGAGCTCGGGCTCGAGGTCCCACTGCGCCATACCGACATCGTGCTGCTCCGCCCCGAGGCAGACCTCCTCCCACGGCCACACCACGCCGAAGCGCTCGTTCCCCCAGGCCCGCGCGAGCTGGCCCGAGAGCCACGCGTGTGAGGGCTGCCCGACCGCCACGACACCGTCCTCGTCTTCGTGGATCACCATTCGTCGCTCCTACCCGCCCGGGGCGGCTGTCATCGCCGCTTGACCCGCGGCGCGCGTGGTAGCTTCTCTTCACAGGTCGAGCGAGGAGACTCGACCCAATGCTGGAGGGGGAGCTCGTGACCATTGCCATCATCGCCGTCGTGTGCGTCGTACTACTCGCGCTGGCGTTCCTCGTGCCGAGGCTGTCGCGCCACCCTCAGCGCGGAGTGGACCGGACCCTCAGCGTGGGTCAGCACGCGGGCGGCAAGGCACCCGGTCCGCTCGGCCGGCTGCTCCAGAAGCCCTTCAGCTCGTCGCGCAAGGCGACCAACAAGAGCGCCGCCAAGGGCCGCAAGGGCCGCGGTAAGCTGCCGCTCTAGGGAGCGTTCGCGGAGGCGACTGCGGGAGGCGTGAGCCAGCTCGTCCTCGGCCCCCTGTTGCGCTACGTCGGCGAGCGCGAGGCGACGGTATGGGTGGAGACCGAATCGGCCGGCGAGGTCGAGGTCCTCGGCCACCGCGCGCGCACGTTCGAGGTCGAGGGACATCACTACGCCCTCGTACGTATAGACGGGCTCGAGCCCGGCACGACTACGCCCTATGAGGTCGCCCTCGACGGCGACCGCGTCTGGCCGCCCGCGAACTCCCCCTATCCGCCGAGCGTCATCCGAACCCTCGAGCCCGCCCGCCCCTACCGACTGCTCTTCGGCTCCTGCCGCATCGCCCTCCCCCACGAGCCGCCGTACAACCTGCGCCGCGACGAGGACCCGCGTGCGCGCGAAGAGGACGCGCTCTACACCTACGCGCTGCGCATGTCGACGCGCCCTCGCGAGGAGTGGCCCGACCTCGTGCTCTGGCTCGGCGACCAGGTCTACGCCGACGACCCCTCGCTGGGCGCGCGCAGCTTCGCGGCGTCACGGCGTGACGTCGCCGAGCCCCCCGGCGAGCACGTCGCGGACTTCGAGGAGTACACGCACCTCTACCTCGACTCGTGGAGCGACCCGCTCGTGCGCTGGCTTTTGTCCACGGTCTCGAGCGCAATGATCTTCGACGACCATGACGTCCACGACGACTGGAACATCTCCGAGGCGTGGGTCGCCAAGATGCGCGCGAAGCCGTGGTGGCACGAGCGCATCGTCGGGGCGCTGATGTCGTACTGGCTCTATCAGCACCTCGGAAACCTCTCGCCGCGTGAGCTCGACGAGGACCCGGTCTACCGCCGGATCGACGCGGGCGGGGACGCCGGCCCGCTCGTGCGCGAGCTGGCTGAGCGCGCCGACCGGGACGTGACTGCCGCGCGCTGGAGCTTCCACCGCGACCTCGGCGGCACGCAGCTCGTAGTTATCGACTCGCGGGCGGGGCGCTTGCTCGACGGCTCGGGGCGGCGCATGCTCGACGACGCCGAATGGGAGTACGTCGAGCGCCACGCGCGGGGCGATTGCGATCATCTGCTGATCGCCACGTCGGTGCCGTTCCTGCTCCCCGCCGGTCTGCACCATCTCGAGCAGTGGAACGAGCACGTGTGCTCGGGCGCGTGGGGCAAGCTCGCGGCGCGCGCCGCCGAGGTCATCCGCCAGGCGATCGACCTCGAGCACTGGGCGGCGTTCGACGAGTCCTTCCGCGAGTTGACCGAGCTCGAGCGGTCGGTCGCGGCGGGGGAGCGGGGAATCGCACCGGCGACCATCGTCACGCTCTCGGGCGACGTCCACCACGCCTATCTGTACGAGGTCGCCTTTCGCCGCGACCCCGCGGCCGCGCCCGGCGCGCCCAACGGGCGCTCCGCCGTCTACCAGGCGGTCTGCTCGCCGATGCGCAACCCGCTGTCGGATCCCGAGCGGCGCGCAATGCGCCTCGCGTCCTCGCGGCCGTTCATCGCGGTCGCGCGCCTGCTCGCCCGCGCCGCCGGAGCGCGCGACCACGACGTCCGCTGGCGACCGGCCGGCCGCCGGCAACCGTGGTTCAACAACCAGCTCGCGACGCTCGAGCTCGACGGACGTCGCGCGCACGTGCGGCTCGAGCGGCCGGTGCCGGGCGCGGCGGGACCGCCGCAGCTCGAGCAGGTCGCCGAGCGCCGGCTGGCCTGATGGCGCCGAGCCGTTCGGGAGTCAGTACGCGAGGCTCGCGCCCGTCCGCTTCTCCATGTAGCGCTGGTGGTACTCCTCGGCGCGGTGGAAGTCCGAGGCGGGGACGACTTCGGTAACGATCTCCTTGCGCGAGCGCGCCTGCACGGCCTGCTTGGACGCGCGCGCGGCCGTCTCCTGCTCGGGACCATGAACGAAGATGGCGGAGCGGTACTGAGTGCCTACGTCGGGGCCCTGGCGGTTGAGCTGGGTCGGGTCGTGCACCTCCCAGAAGAGGTCGAGCAGCTGGTCGTAGCTCACCTGCGCCGGGTCGAACTCGATCTCGAGCGTCTCGGCGTGCCCGGTCGAGCCGCTGCAGACGTCGCGGTAGGTCGGGGTGGGGGCGTCGCCGCCGGTGTAGCCGACCTGGGTCGAGAGGACGCCCGGCACCCTGCGGAAGGTCTCCTCCACCTGCCAGAAGCAACCTGCCGCGAAACTCGCCTTCTCCATCGTCGCCCTCCTTGCCTCTCGCCTCGGAGCTCGCGCTCCCCACAGCAACGTTAGCGAGCGGAGGAGCGCCGGGGCGAACGTCCGAGGCCCATCCGGTCCTTGAGCACGAGGACCCGCTCGGCCGACTCCTCGACGCGACGGCGAAAGCGCGGCGAGCGGCGGGCGCGCGCGAGCAGACGGTCGCGGACGCCGTCGAAGCTGCCGGGACCGGTCATCAGGACGATGTCGACGCCCGCGGCGACCGAGCGAACCGCGGCGGTCTCGACCGAGGAGCGCGCGAGCACGGCGTCGGCCTCGATCGAGTCGGTGACGACGACGCCCCGAAAGCCGAGCCGCCGGCGCAGCAGGTCGCCGAGGACGGGCTGTGACTGGGAGGCGATCCGCCGACCGTCGAGTGCCGGATAGAGCGCGTGCGAGGCCATCACGAGGGGCGCCCCCGCGGCGATCGCCGCCCGGAAGGGCTCGACGTCGCGGCCCAGGATCTGCTCGCGCGGGGCGTCGATCGTGACCGGCTCGTCGTCTGTGTTGCCCTGCGCCGAGCCGAAGCCGGGGAAGTGCTTCGGGGTGGTGGCCACGCCGCCGCGCCCGTGCTCCCGGATCGAGGCCCGCACCAGCGCGCTCACCTCGCGGCTCTCCCCCGGATACACGCGGGGACCGACCGCCGACCCGCCGGGCACCCCGATGTCGGCCACCGGCGCGAGGTTGACGTTCACCCCGACCCGCGCAAGATCGCGAGCGCCGTCCCGGGCGGCGGCGGCCGCCTTGCGCACGGTGCCATGGGCGGCCTGCCCATCGACCGGATTCGCAAACGAGAGGATCCGGATCGGGCCGCCCTCCTGGTCGGTCGCGACGAGCGCGCGGCCTTGAGCGGCGCGCTGCAGCCGGCGGGTGAGGGAGCGAACCTGTCGCCGGGAGCGGGCATTCGACTGGAACAGGACCACCCCCGCCCCCCGGCCCTCCCGCAGGGTATCCCTTACGTAATCGGGCACCTTCGCTCCGCTGAAGCTGAGCACGAGTAGCTGGCCGACCTGTTGCTCGAGGCTCAGGCGGTCGACCGCGCGCTCGGGGGCGGCGCGGCGATCTCCTCGCTCGCCCTCGGTCTCGGCTCCCGACCCGGCGATCGCACCCGCGATCGCAGCCAGCAGCGCCACCGCCGCGAGGACGGCGAGGCTGGCACGTCGACGCTGAGCATGGGTCTCACGCGCGGAGCGGGCGGCCCGTCCCCGTGGAGGGGGCGCACTTGGCACGGGGGGTGGAGCGGTCGGAGCCGACACGAAGGAGAGGGCAGGTTAGGTCACCCGTGGCACCTGCCGCAGGCCGTCGCCGAGCCGCGGCGGACGCGCTGGGGGTGACGTCCTGCGGCGTTTGGCGTCGGCGGGCGCCGGTGAAGCTATCCGGCGGGCCGCTTCGCAGGGCCGGCCGAGACCCGACGAATCAGGAGAGCGATCACGATGACCCAGGCAGGCAACGAGCAGGTCGTCGCGCAGTCCGGCACCTTCGCCATCGGCGGCGACCTCGAGGTGCACCGCCTGGGGTTCGGCGCGATGCGCCTCACGGGCGACGGCATCTGGGGCGAGCCCGACGACGCGGCGGAGTGTCAGCGCGTGCTCCGTAGGGCGCTCGAGCTCGGCGTGACCCTGATCGACACGGCCGACTCCTACGGGCCCGACGTATCCGAGCGTGTTATCGGCGAGACCCTCCTCCCCTATCCCGACGACCTGGTGATCGCCACCAAGGCGGGGCTCGAGCGCTCGGGACCGGGCCAGTGGCATCCCAACGGCCGGCCCGAGCACGTGCGCGAAGCCTGCGAGGGCAGCCTCCGGCGGCTCAAGCTCGATCGCATCGACCTCTACCAGCTTCACCGCATCGACCCCGACGTCCCCGTCGAGGAGTCGCTCGGAACGATGCTCGAGCTGCGCGACGAGGGCAAGGTCCGCCACATCGGCCTGTCCGAGGTCGGCGTCGAGGACCTCGACCGGGCGCGCCGGACCGCCCCGATCGCCACCGTGCAGAACCGCTACAACGCCGCCGACCGCAGCTCCGAGGAGGTGCTCGAGGCCTGCGAGCGCGACGGCCTGGGATTCATCCCGTGGTTCCCACTCGAGACCGGCGGGCTCGCCGAAGTGGGCGGCCCGCTCGCCGAGGCGGCGAAGCGCCACGGCTCCCAGCCCGCCCAGCTCGCGCTGGCGTGGCTGCTCCACCGCTCGCCGGTCATGATGCCGATCCCGGGCACCTCGTCGGTCGAGCACCTCGAGGAGAACCTCGCCGCCGCCCGGATCGAGCTCTCGGACGAGGAGGTGCGTGAGATCGAGGACGCGGCCAGGTAGCGCAGCCGTCGAGGTTCGCCGTGGCGCGGCGACGGGTAGCCGGGGCACAGCGAACCGAGGAGGCGGCATGTCGAGCACCACGATCGAAGAGCAGGTCGTCAAGTACCTGACCGACGCGCACGCGATCGAGGAGCAGGCGCTGGCCCAGATGCGCGCCGCCCCGAGGATCGCCAAGGACGAGCGGCTCGCTCAGGTCTTTCGCGACCACCACGCCGAGACCGAGCGTCACGAGCGACTCGTGCGCGAGCGCCTCGAGGCTCACGGGGCCAGCCCCTCGAAGCTCAAGGACGCGGCTCTGCGCACCGGGGCCGTCAACTGGAGCGGATTCTTCGCGGCCCAGCCGGACACGCCCGGCAAGCTCGCGGCCTTCACCTTCGCCTACGAGCACCTCGAGATCGGGGGGTACGAGCTGCTTCGCCGGGTCGCCGAGCGCGCCGGGGACCTCGAGACCGCCTCGGTGGTCGAGCGCATCGCCGAGCAGGAGCGTGCCGCCGCCCGGATCATTGCCTCGAGGTTCGACCGGGCCGTCGAGGCGTCGCTCGCGGCGCAGGGCGTGGGCGTCGCCTGAGTGTCGGAGGGCCGGCGCAGCGGGCGCCGCCCTCCTCTGCACGGCACCGAAACCCCGGTTGAGCTCTCGGGTTAGCCTTTGACGAACGGCCGGGTGAGTAGACCGCCGGACGGTCGTCTCCAGCGCCACCGATCCAGGGTCTCCATGCCGCTCAACCTTCGCCGTCCACTCGTCCACGCCACGTTCTTGGCGACCTGCCTGTGCGTGGTCTGGGGAGCGTGGCTCGCAGCCCCGGCCACCGCAGCTCCGGCACCGGAGCTTCGCTCGCTGGGGCCCGGAGGCTGGACCTGGTTCGCCGACCCCAGAGGCGTCCATCACCGGGGCCGCTTCAGCCGCACCTACGTCGGCTGGCTCGATCAGGAGGGCGACGTAAAGATCGCCAGCTACGACCACACGTCAAAGGTGAGGACCACGGCGGTCCTCCACTGGCGGCTGGGTCACGACGACCACAACAACCCGTCCCTGCACGTCCGGCCCGACGGGCGGGTGGTGGTCTTCTACTCCGAGCACAACGGCAAGAAGATGTACTACCGCACGTCTCGCAATCCCGAGGACGTCACCTCCTGGCGCCGCGAGCGCTCCATCCCGACCAACACCCGCAAGGAGTCGACGGGATCGGTCCGGGGCAACACCTACCCGAACCCGGTCTGGCTGCGGGCCGAGCGGCGGCTGTGGCTGTTCTGGCGTGGTGGGAGCTCGTGGCCAACGTTCGCCTCGACGGCCAACGGAGGCGGCACCTGGACCAGGGCGCGGGACATGATCCGCTCCCCCCACCACCGGCCTTACTTGAAGGCCGCGTCCAACAACAAGGACACGATCCACTTCGCCTTCACCAAGGGCCACCCCTCGCGCGGGAACAAGGACATCTACTACGCGCGCTACAAGCGCGGCGCGTTCTACCGTGCGAACGGTCGGCGGATCGGGTCGATGGCGAGCCTCCCGCTCGAGCTGAACGAGGTCGACAAGGTCCACGGCGGCGGGGCGCGGACCTGGATCCACGACGTCGCCGCCGACTCATCAGGTCGCCCGATCGTCGTGTATGCCTCCTTCGCCTCCCGGCGTGAGCACTACTACTGGTACGCCCGCTGGACGGGCAGGAGGTGGGTCCGCCACCGGTTCGCCTCGGCCGGCGGCACGATCGCCGACAACGGCGCCGAGCCGTGGTACTCCGGCGGCATCACGATCGACCAGGAGAACCCGTCGGTGGTCTACCTCTCGCGCGAGGTCAGGGGCATGCACGAGGTCGAGACCTGGCGCACGTCCAACGGTGGGTCCCGGTGGACCAGGACGCCCGTGACCTCGGGCTCGAGCGTCGAGAACGTTCGGCCGATCTCGCCCCGGGGACTGCGTACCTTCGGTAGCGACATGTCGGTGCTCTTCATGCGCGGTAACTACCGTCACTATGTCGACTACGAGACCAACATCACCACCCGGCTCCTGAACGGCGGCAACCTGCCGCCGGCCTCCGAGGCGAAGGCCGCGGCGAGGACGGGGTCCGCGCCCGGCGTGCTGCAATTCGACGGCTCGCCCGCCTCGGATCCCGATGGCCGGATCGTCGAGTTCGCCTGGAGCTTCGGCGACGGCACCGGCGACCGGGGCAGGGCGCCCACCCACCGCTACAGCCGGCCGGGCCGCTACTTCCCCCGGTTGACCGTGACCGACGACAACGGCGACAAGGATGTCTTCGTCGAGGAGGTGGTCGTCAGGTAAGGCGATCCTCAGCAGACCGAGCAGGCGCAGGCGCGCCGTCCGCACGCCATCGCGCGACCGGACGGCGTCCGTGGGCGAGCGCCTCGGTCAGGTCCGGCTCTGCTGTGTTCAGCTCCATGGGTGTGGTGCGTCCGCCGGCCGACTCGAAGCTCGCGCGAAGCCAGGCCGCGCGCGCCGGCTCCTCCCCCGTGAGCGATCCGGCCTCCCCATTAGCGTCTCGGACATCGCGTCCCGATGCATCGCCCACCTCGACCTCGACGCCTTCTACGTGAGCGTCGAGCTCGCGCGCCGTCCCGAGCTGCGCGGTCTGCCGGTGGTCGTCGCCGGGCGCAGCCCCCGCGCGGTCGTCACGACGGCGAGCTACGAGGCGCGCCGCTTCGGCATCTTCTCGGCGACCCCGGCGGCGCAGGCTCGGCGCCTCTGCCCCGAGGCTGTCTTCGTCGAGCCCGACTTTCCGGCCTATCGCGACCGGTCACGCGACGTCATGGCGATCGTGGGCGAGGAGATCGATCGCGTCGAGACGGTCGGCCTCGACGAGGCGTACCTCGACCTGTCCGACCTCGAGCGCCCGGCGACCGCGGCGCGCCGCCTCAAGGCGACCGTCCGCGAGCGAACGGGGCTCGTCTGCTCGATCGGGATCGGGCCGAACAAGCTCGTGGCCAAGGTCGCCTCCGACGCCGAGAAGCCCGACGGCTTCGTGGTTCTCTCCGCCCCCGAGGCCCGCAGGCGCTTCGGTGGCGAGCCGCCAGGACTGCTCCCGGGCATCGGTCCTAAGACGGCCGCGCGCCTCGCGAGCCTCGGGATCGACACCCTCGACCGCCTCGCCGCCGCCCCCGAGGCCGACCTCTCCGGCTGGTTCGGGCCGCGGCTCGGTCGCGGTATCGGTCGGCTCGCGCGCTTCGAGGACGACCGGGCGCTCGAGCTCGCCAGGACCGCCAAGTCCGAGTCGCGGGAGACCACCTTCCACACCGACTTCCGCGGCGTGCCCGCGCTGCTACCCGCCCTCGAGGAGCTCGGTCGCGAGCTGTGCGAGCGCCTGCGGGCTCAGGGCCGGGCGGGAAGGACGGTGGGCATCAAGGTCCGCCTGGACGATTTCTCCACGCACACGCGCGCGCGGACGCTGCGCGAGGCGACGAACGACGCGGTCGTCGTCGGCTCGGTCGCCGGCGAGCTACTGCGGCGCTTCGATCCGCCCCGGCCGGTGCGCCTGCTCGGGGTGAAGGTGGCGGGCCTCGACGCGAGCGTCGGTGCTCGGACTCAGCCGGGGCGTGGCCGCAGCGACCAGCTCACGCTCGGCGAGCTCGGTTAGCCTCGGGTGCCGCTTCTGAGTCAGCCGCCGGCGACCCGTTCGAGCCGCTCGGCGAGCCGCCTCATGCCGAGCTCCGCGGCCGCTCGCGCGGCCCCGCGGTAGTCGGTCTCACGGTCCGGGGGAAGATCGAGCGCGATGTCGCGCAGCGTCGCTACCTCCTTGAACGCGATCAACCGATCGCGCCCGTCGAGCAGCGCGGTGCGGACGCTCGCGCGCGCCTCCCCCAGCGCTCCGTCGAGCGTCGCCTCGAGCGACCCGTAGCGCTGGAGCAGGGCGGCCGCCGTCTTCTCGCCGATGCCCTTGGCCCCCGGGATGCCGTCGGCGGGGTCGCCGCGCAGGGCGATGAAGTCGGGTACGAGGCGGGGCGGTACGCCGTAGCGGCGCTCGACCTCAGCCGCGTCGACGACCTCGGCGCCCTCGCGTCCGGTGCGCACGTAGAGCACGCTCACCCGCTCGCCGGCGCACTGGTACAGGTCGCGGTCGCCGGTCATGATCAGCGCCCGCCCGCCGGCCGCCGACTCGCGGCGCGCGAGGGCTCCCAGCAGATCGTCGGCCTCCAGTGAGTCGTGGCCGGCGACCGTCCATCCGAAGGCGCCGAAGAACGCCGGAGCGGCGGCGAACTGATCCGCGAGCTTGTCCGGAAGCTCGGGACGGTCGGCGTGGTAGCCACCGAAGAGCTCGACCCGGTAGGCAGCCGCCTCCTGGCCGAAGCAGATCACCACCGCGCGCGGAGCGTGGGCCTCCACCTCGCGAAGGACGAGGTTCGCCATGCCGAGCAGCGCGTTGACCGGCCGACCGTCCGTGCCCTCGATCGAGTCGGGTAGCGCGTAAAAGGCGCGAAACAGCATCGAGTCGCCGTCGACGAGCAGCAGCGGTCCGGCCATCCCTCGAAGCTAGACCATTGCGGGGGGGCTGAGCCCCCGCGTGCGCTCGGTCCTACGGCCGCCGGGGCTGGGGCGGCTCGCCACCGCCCGGCGGGGGCGAAGACGGCTGCTGCTGTCCCGGCGTCGCCGCCGTGCCCGCTCTCGGTGGCGCCGCCTGCGGGCCGGGCGACTCCGGAGCGATGCCGGGCGACCCAGCCGGGGTGTGCAGTCCGACCGCCCCGGGCGGCGGAGCCACCTCGCCCTTGACCGCCCGGAGGTTGAAGTAGAGGACCGCGGCGGCGAGGGCGAGGAGCGGGGCGGTGAGCACGCTGCTCACGATGTCGGCGATGACGGCGCCGACGCTTCCGAGCGCGCCGCCGATGAGACCGAAGATCAGGCTCACCACGATCAGGACCACGATGAACACGGCGAGTACGCCGAGCACCTGCCACCCGTGGCCGCGCACGAGCTCACGACTGCGGCTGAACGCCGGCAGGACGCCCGGCCGCTCGAGCACGACGACTGGTGCGACGACCGCCCAGATCGTGAGCAGGAAGAGGCCGGGGACGATCAGGAGGATGAAGCCGACCCCGATTCCGAGGCCTTGGAGCAGGCTCGCGCCGATCAGGGCCGCGACCACCGGGCTGACCGATGCGAACAGGTCGCCGACCGAGGTGTCGCGACGCCCGTCCTGGACGTCGCCGACGAGCTGCACGACCATCCCCTGGAAGAAGGCGGTCCCGATCAACTGAGCGATCACCGCCAGGATGCCGAGGATCGGTGAGATCGCCACGAGAACGGCGGCGATGACCCCGACTACCACGAAGACCACCAGCGCCGCCGGAAGCAACACGGAGGCCTGGTCGCGGTAGATGTCGAACACCCCGCGGACCACTCCCCCGACGTCGATCTGCGCATTCACGGGGCGGCACCCTAGAGGATCGGCCGGACGAGGAGTGGCCCAGCTGTGTACGACGCGCGATCCGCGGCCTGTGGCCGCGGGCGTCGGCCTACCGGCCGGACCCTCTTCCCCCGCGACCCCGGCGCCTGCGCCTCCCATCCTGCTCCGAGGGGCCACGGCGCCGATGCCCGCCGGCCTGGCCCGGCTCCCCCGCCGGACGCCGCCCGCCCCCACCG
>JACCUC010000250.1 GCA_013812065.1 Thermoleophilaceae bacterium
AGCGTGAGGCGAATGCGTCCGGGCATGCTCGCATCCTGCGCAAGGCGCAGCCCTCATGCCTTGCCAGGCGATGACTTTCGCTGGCTCGAGCGGTCTACTGTCACGAGCCCACCCGTCAACGAGTGCCTGAAGGAGGAAGGGCCGCAATGAATATGCCGCCGATTGTGTCGCCGCAGGAGTGGGAGGCCGCCCGCGACGGCTGTTGGTGAAGGAGAAGGAGCTAACCCGGGCCCGCGATGCGCTGGCCGCCGAGCGCCGCCGCATGCCGAGGATGGCCGTGGAGAAGGACTACCGCTTCGAGGGTCCTGACGGCTCGGCGAGGCTGCTCGACCTGTTCGAGGAACGCCGTCAGCTGATCGTCTACCGCTTCTTCTTCGAGCCCGACGTGGCCGGCTGGCCGGAGCGTGGCTGCGGCGGCTGTTCCTTCCTTGCCGACCAGGTCGCCCACCTCGCCCATCTGAATGCCCGCGACACCACCCTCGCGTTCGTCTCGCGCGCGCCGCAGCCCGACATCAAGCGCTGGAAGGCGCGGATGGGCTGGGAGATCCCCTGGTACACGATCACCGACGACTTCGACGCCGACTTCGGCGTTGACGAGTGGCACGGCACCAACGCCTTCTTCCGTGACGGCGACCGGATCTTCCGCACCTACTTCGTCAACAACCGCGGCGACGAGGCGATGGGTAGTACCTGGAGCTACCTTGACCTGACCGCGCTCGGGCGCCAGGAGGAGTGGGAGGACTCGCCCGAGGGCTATCCGCAGACTGCGCCCTACCAGTGGTGGAACCTCCACGACGAGTACGGCGAGGCCGCGTGATCGCTCACGTGGGAGGCGTGCCGCTTGAGGAGTTCCTGCCGTCGCTGACCGGCGCGGGTGCCGGGATTGCTGGTGGCGCGCGCTTGGATGGAGCTGCGCCTTCGTCGTAGCCGATCGACGGCGTGAGCTTGGTGCCGGAGACCGTTCCACTGTGAGCCGCTCGTCGCGCGGAGCGGAAGCGACGCGGCGCGCGAGTGGTAACGATCCTGGCCGAGCGGTAGCCTCCCCGGTCACCGTGAGCCACTACGACCGCGACGCGGACATCGCCTGGCTAGTTCTCCAAGGCTTCGACGGCCAGCGCGCCTATAGCGAGCCGCAGGAGTGGGGGCTACTCGACCGCGACCGGGAGACCGGTTCGCTCGTCGCCGTCGAGTTCTGGCGGGCGAGCGAACGCCTGCCCAAGGAGCTGCTCGAGGCCCTCCCCGAACCTGAGGCCGAGGGAGTCGTCGTAACGCGCGAGGACCTCGCCAAGCGCCAGCCGGCCTGAGCGGCTGCGACGGTTCGGGCACCTGCCCCGTGCGGGGCCACGAGGTCTACTTGCCCCGCCCGTCTGCAGATGCGAGGCAGCTACGCCGAGCGCCGAAGTTGTCGGCGAGCGATAAGCGCCCAGGTACCGCCGCGGCGCCGAGGCCTAGCGAGCTCGAACGAGACGAAGGACCGGTCCACTGCGGCAATCCGTCCGCCGGCGCGGGCCAACAGCCGCCGGGCGTGGGGGCGTGCTTCGTCGTGATACCGAGGGCGTGCCACATTGGGGGCGCGAGCCACAGCTTTACGGACCCTTCCCCAACCCCCGACCGCTTGTGCGAGCAAACCTCCGCGCGGCGATCGACGCCCCGGCCGCAGAACGGCCCAGGGAGATAATCCCCAGGTGAGCGATCACCCCGCAGCTGAGGTGACGACTCGGGTGGCGAGCGCAGCCGACGCGCCCGTCATCGCGGAGATCCTCGCCGAGGCCTTCGAAGGCTACCGCGCCTGGGCGCCCCCCGAGTGGTCGCCGCCCTCAAGGGACGGAGATGAGGCCTTCGTCGCCGTGGCGCTCTCGCGCCCGGATGTCTGGTTCCTGCTGGCGAGAGCGCACGGAAAGGCCGTGGGTCACGTCGCGCTGTCGCCCTTCACGATGGTTCAGCAACAGCCGCCCCCCGCCGGCACCATCAACCTCTGGCAGCTGTTCGTTCGCCCGCCGTGGCAGGGTCGCGGTGTCGC
>JACCUC010000263.1 GCA_013812065.1 Thermoleophilaceae bacterium
GGCGCAGGCGGTGGCGGCAGGCGCCGGCGGCGTCGGGTCCGCCTTCCCGGGCATGGACGCCGACTACGGTGAGCCGGTGCTCCCGGGCGAGGAGGAGGAGGTCGTCCGCACCATCGAGCCGCGGCGCCTGGAGGAGCACGAGCAGGTGGGAAGAAACGAGCCGTGCTGGTGCGGGTCGGGGCTCAAGTTCAAGAAGTGCCACGGCTCGTAGAGCCTCAGCGGAGCGCGCGCCATGGTTGACAACGCCCGCGACCAGCTGAAGCTGCTCGCGGACTATCTTTGACCCAGATGCCCTGAGCGGGCGCCTCGGGGCGCTAGAGCGTGAAATGGGGGAGCCGGGCTTCTGGAACGACCAGGAGCGGGCGGCGCAGGTCAACTCCGAGCACGCACGGGTGGGTCGGCGGCTCGGCGCCTACCGCGAGCTCGAGTCGGGGATCGACGACCTCGAGACACTCGAGGAGCTCGCGGCCGAGGACCCCTCGATAGCGGCCGAGGTCGACGCACAGCGGGCGCTCCTCGAGGAACGGCTCGGCCAGCTCGAGGAGGAGCGCCTGTTCGCCGGTCCCTACGATGCGGGCGACGCGGTCGTGTCCGTGCACGCGGGCGCGGGCGGCACCGATTCACAGGACTGGGCCGAGATGCTGCTGCGGCTCGAGTTGCGCTTCGCCGAGCGGCGCGGCTTCGAGGTGGAGCTCAAGGAGGCGAGCCCGGGTGAGGAGGCCGGGATCAAGTCGGCGGCCTTCGTGGCTCGCGGCGACAACGCGTACGGCATCTTCTCGGCCGAGAAGGGGGTGCACCGCCTCGTGCGCATCTCGCCCTTCGACGCCTCCTCTCGCCGGCACACCGCCTTTGCGCTCGTCGAGGTCGGGCCGCTGGTCGAGGGTGCCGTCGAGGTCGACATCGACGACGCCGACCTGCAGATCGACACCTATCGCGCCTCGGGGGCGGGCGGGCAGCACGTCAACAAGACCGACTCGGCCGTCCGCATCACCCACCGGCCGAGCGGGATCGTCGTCCAGTGCCAGAACGAGCGCTCGCAGTCCTCGAATCGAACCACGGCGATGGCCATGCTGCGCTCGAGGTTGCTCGAGCGCGAGGAGCGCCAGCGGCGCGAGGAGCTCGAGTCCGAGAAGGGCGAGGCCCAGGACGTCGGCTGGGGCTCGCAGATCCGCTCCTACGTGCTCCACCCCTACACGATGGTCAAGGACCACCGCACCAACGTCGAGGTGGGCGACGCGCGCCGAGTCCTCGACGGCGACCTCGACGGCTTCGTGCGCGCCGAGCTCCTGCGACGTGCTGGTCAGGCGGGCGCGGACGGCGGCGGCTCGTAGCCGCTCCCGGCCCGCCACCTCAGGGCAAGAAGGCGAGCACCCGCGACGGACCGCCGCTTCCACCCTCGAACGTCGGCGCCCCGACCACCACGATGGCTCCCGCGGCCGGCAGGCGCTCGAGGTTGGCCAGGTTCTCGATGCCGTAGCGCCCGCTCGGAAGCCAGCTCACGTGCGCCGGGAAGTCGGCGCTCGCGCCGATGTCGAGCGAGGCGGTGTCGAGGCCGATCGCCCGGACCCCCGGGCGCTCCTCTCGAATGAAGTCGGCGGTCTCGACGCTGAAGCCCGGGGAATGGAGCGTGCCGCCCTCGTCGGCGTTCAGATAGACCTCCGCGTCGCCCGCTCGCGCGCCCCAGCCGGTCAGGGCGAACAGCGCGCAGCGCTCGGGCAGCCGCCCGTGGCGGCGCTCCCAGGCGAGCACGTCGTCGGGCTCGATCAGGGCGTCGTCGTCGGCCGCGACCTTCTCGCGAACGTCGACCACGGCGACGGTGAGCACGAGCTCCGCCGGATCGAGGCGGTCGACGGTCGCGCCCTCGGCGGCGAAGTGGGCCGGGGCGTCGACGTGGGTGCCGCAGTGCTCGTCGAACGACCACGAGCGGACGAAGAAGCCGTCGTCGGGGACCGCAAAGCGCTCGGCCATCTCGACCGGGTTGTAGACCGGGAACAGCGGGAAGTCGGGACGGAGCGTGTGGGTGAGGTCGACGACCTCGGCGTCGCGCAGCCGGCCGAGACCGTCTTGACTCATGAGCGAGGGTGGTCTAGACGGCGGCGCCGGCGCCGCCGTCGGCGGGAACGGCCCGCTTTCGCGGCTCGCGGCCGAGCAGGCCACCGAGCAGGTCGCCGAGGGTGAGGTCCTCGACGAGCTGATGTCGAAGCGGCACCTCCGGGTGGACCTCGTAGAAGTTGCGCCGCCCGACGCGGTGGCGCGTCAGGTAGCCGCCCTCGACGAGGTCGGACATGATCCGGTGGGCGGCTCGCTCGGTTATCCCGACCTCTACGGCGATGTCCCGCAGGCGCATGCCGGGCGTGCGCACCACGCACAGCAGCGACAGCGCGTGGTTGCTGAGGAACGTCCAAGTGGCCACGTGCCGATGATACATGGGGTAGCCCTACGGCCGAGACGGTTGACGTGATTGCAATGACGGACCTGGCGAGACGGCAATCTGCGCGGTGAGAGCTGCTCTCCGCGCCGGGTTACCCTCGCACCGATGGACGAATTGATCGATCGGGCGCTCGCGGAGGACATCGGCGCCGGTGACGTGACCGCTGCGGCGGTCGTCCCCGGCGGAGCCCGGGCGCGCGCACGCATCGTCCAGAGGCGGGAGGGCGCGGTGGCGGGGCTCGAAGTCGCCCAAGCGGTGTTTCGCCGGCTCGATCCGGAGCTTCGCTGGCGCGCCCACGTCGCCGAGGGGCAGTGGGGCGCCGCGGGGCGTCTGGTCGCCGAGGTCGCCGGCCGGGCGGTGCAGATCCTCGCCGGCGAGCGGGTGGCGCTCAACTTCCTCGGCCGGCTCTCGGGAGTGGCCACGTTGACCGCCCGCTTCGTGAGCGCCGTCGAGGGAACGGGCGCAACCGTTCTCGACACCCGCAAGACGACACCGGGCCTGCGCGACCTCGAGAAGCGCGCGGTGATCGCGGGCGGGGCGCGCAACCACCGCGCCGGACTGCACGACGCCCTCCTCGTCAAGGAGAACCACGCCGTGCTCGGGGGCGGGGTGGGGCCTGCCACCCGCGCGGCCCTCGCCGCTGCGGCGGCCGTCGAGCCGCGCCTGCCGATCGTGGTCGAGTGCGCGAGCCTGGCCGAGGTCGACGAGGCGCTCGACGCGGGGGCGCCTAGGATCCTGCTCGACAACCTCTCGCTCGACGAGCTGTGCGAGGCGGTCCGGCGGGCGGGTGGACGGGCCGAGACCGAGGCTTCCGGCGGGGTCACGCTCGAGACCGTCCGGGTCATCGCCGAGACCGGAGTCGACTACGTGAGCGTGGGCGCCCTGACCCACTCCGCCCCCGCGCTCGATCTGAGCCTGGGGCTCGAGTCGCTCTAGAATCCCCGGTACCAGGATCTTCACTTATTGCGCCACCGGCACGCCACTCGCCATGTCCATCGCCCTGCCCGTTCTCCCGCCCACTCCGGCCGTCGCGCCGCTCGCGCGCGAGGAGATCGACGTGCTGAGCGAGGAGGTCCGCGCGCTCGCGGCCGAGCGCGACGCGGTCATCCTCGCCCACAATTACCAGCTCCCCGAGGTCCAGGCCGTCGCCGACTACGTGGGCGACTCGCTGGGGCTCTCGCAGCACGCGGCGGCCGCCGGCGCCGAGACGATCGCCTTCTGCGGCGTCCACTTCATGGCCGAGACAGCCTCGATCCTCTCGCCCGAGAAGACCGTGCTCCTCCCCGACCTCGCGGCCGGGTGCTCGCTGGCCGCCGCCATCACCGCCGATGAGCTGCGGGCGTGGAAAGCCGAGCACCCGGGCGCGGTCGTCGTCATGTACGTCAACACCTCGGCCGAGGTCAAGGCCGAGACCGACTACTGCTGCACGTCCTCGAACGCGGTGCAGGTGGTCGAGCACATCCGCCGCGAGCATGGCGACGACGTCGAGATCCTGTTCGGTCCCGACATGTTCCTCGGCGCCTACGTCGAGCACGTGACCGGACGGCGCATGCGCGTGTGGATGGGCGAGTGCCACGTCCACGCGGGCATCCGCCCGGCCGACATCGCGCGGGTGCGCGCCGAGCACCCGGGCGCCGACTTCCTGATCCACCCCGAGTGCGGCTGCTCGACGTCGGTCATGGAGTACGTGGCCGCGGGCGACGTCGACGACGAGTCGACGCACATGCTCTCGACCGGCGGGATGCTCACCCACGCGCGAAGCTCGGACGCCGACACGTTCATCGTCGCCACCGAGACCGGCATGCTCCATCCGCTCGCCGCCGAGAACCCGGACAAGCGCTTCGTCCCCGCAAACCGCGAGGCCGTGTGCGCCTACATGAAGATGATCACCCTGCCCAAGCTGCGCGACGCCCTGCGCGACGGCGGCGAGCGCTACACGGTCCGGGTCGCGCCGGAGACCGCCGAGCGGGCGCGCGTGCCGATCGGGCGCATGGTCGCGATCGCGCCTTAGGCTCGCCGGGGCGGTCGGGCACGGCAACGTGACGCC
>JACCUC010000264.1 GCA_013812065.1 Thermoleophilaceae bacterium
GCCGGTGGACTCGCCCGGCGCCAGCGTCATCTCTGCCGCCTGTGAGCGCGTGGAACCCGCCACCACACGAAAATCGGAACCGCTGCTGATCTGCACAGCCTTGCCCATGCCCTCAGCTTACGGCTGGATGCCGACCTGCTGTAGGCGTTCACGGGGCATCGTCGCGGCGAACCGGCCACGGATGGAACGTGATCGTGCCCATGTGGGCCGCCCAGCCGACCACGGCCACCTCCGTGGGACAGATCTCGTCCGCGTGTCGACCCGACGGGAACTCGATCCGCGCCGTCTGCACGTAGTCCGGAGCCCCGCGTGGGATGCGCTTCTGGAAGAAGGCGTCGCCACCGCCTTTCTCGCGCGTCGAGACGACGATGCCCGCATGCACGCCCTTCGGCCAGCGCTCGAGCGTCGTCGGCCGCCGTTCGAGCGCGCGCATGACGCCGTCCTCGACGGCGAGGTAGTAGTTGACGATGTCGATCTTGGTGACCGCGCCTGAGCGCTCCGTGCTCGGGAAGATCACCCGATCGGGGCTCGACACGCGCAGCTCGCGCCCACCGGCGTCGACAGTGGTGGCCTCGGACTTGGCCATGCCCGGAGTTCTACGGCAACGACGCGCGATGACCTCCTCGGTGGCTTGCGTAGCTTATGGCTCAAGCGATGACCCTCCTCGCCGAAGTAGTGACCGCCTCGCGCGACGTGGCCGACACGAGCTCGCGCTCCGGAAAGGTCGCGATCCTCGCCGCGCTCCTGAGGCGGCTCGACGCCCGTGAGGCCGGGGTCGGGGTCGGTTTCCTGGCGGGCGTGCCCCGGCAGGGCCGAGTCGGCATCGGCTACTCGACGATCTACGGGATCGATCGCCCGCCGGCCCCGGAGGCGTCCCTGACCATCGACGAACTCGATCGCGCGATCGCCGAGGTCCAGGGGACGACAGGCAGCGGATCGGCGGCACAGCGCAGACAGATCCTCGGCGAGCTCCTCGGCCGGGCGACCGACGAGGAGGCCGACTTCGTGAAGCGGCTGGTCACGGGCGACCTGCGCCAAGGCGCGCTCGCCGGGTTGATGGTCGACGCGATCGCGAAGACGGCCGCGGTCCCCGCCGCGCTCGCGCGCCGCGCTCTGATGCTCTCGGGCGATCTCACGCGCACGGCCGAGATCGCGATCACCGACGGCGAGGACGGGCTTCGCGCGGTCGGGTTCGAGATCTTCCGGCCCGTCCTTCCGATGCTCGCCTCGGTCGCCGCGAGCGCGTCCGAGGCGGTTGCGAGCTTCGATCTCGCGTCGGTGGAGTGGAAGCTCGACGGGATTCGGATCCAGATCCATCGCCGCGACGAGGAGATCCGCATCTACACCCGCAACCTCAACGACATCACGCACACGCTGCCCGGAATCGTCGCCGCGGTGCGCCGCCTGGCGGTGACCCAGGCCGTGTTCGACGGCGAGGCGCTGTGGATGACCGAGCACGGCCCGGCCACGTTCCAGGACACCGTCTCGCAGATCGACAGCGAAGCGCCGCCTGAGGGGATCGAGACGTTTCTCTTCGATGTCCTCCACCTTGAGGGCGACGACCTGCTGGACACGCCGCTGGAGCAGCGCGCCGCGCGACTCGAAGACACCGCGGGGCACCTCAAGGTCCCGAGCGTGACCACGTCGGACCCCGAGACGGCGCAGCGCACCCTCGACGAGGCCCTGCGGGCCGGTCACGAAGGCGTTGTCGTGAAGGACGCCGCGTCGCTCTACTCGGCGGGGCGTCGCGGCAAGGCATGGCGCAAGGTAAAGCCGGTGCAGACGTACGACCTCGTCGTCCTCGGCGCCGAGTGGGGCCACGGGCGCCGGCGAGGCTGGCTCTCGAACATCCACCTCGGGGCGCGAGATCCGAGCACCGGCGACTTCGTCATGGTGGGAAAGACGTTCAAGGGGCTCACCGACGAGCTCCTCGAATGGCAGACCAAAGAGCTCCTCGCGCGCGAGACCGGTCGGCTAGGGATCGCGGTGCTCCTACGCCCGGAGCTCGTGGTCGAGATCGCCCTGGACGGCGTGCAGTCCTCGACCCGCTACCCGGGTGGTGTGGCGCTGCGCTTCGCGCGGGTCAAGCGGTACCGACCGGACAAGAGCGCCGGGGAGGCGGACACGATCGACGACCTGCGCGCCCTGCTGGGGCCAAGGCGGTAGTGGCTGAGTCGCATGGGGCGGAGCTCAGCGCCAACTGGATTCGAGCGGAGCGCATGGAGCCGCTCGAGCGGAGTAACGGCGGCGCAGAGAGTGTCGAGGTCGCGTGCACGTGGCCTGGTGGTCGGCGGTGCCTCTGGAC
>JACCUC010000271.1 GCA_013812065.1 Thermoleophilaceae bacterium
CGCCGAGGCCGAGCGCAGCCGCGACGAGTACCTCTCGCTCGCCCAGCGGACCCAGGCCGACTTCGACAACTTCCGCCGCCGCGCGGCGCGGGAGACCGCGGCCGCCGGCGCGCGGGCCAAGGCCGAGCTCGTGCGCGAGCTTCTGCCTGCCCTCGACAACCTCGAGCGGGCGCTGGCTGCGGCCGGCGAGGCCGACGACGGTTTCGCGCGTGGGGTCCAGATGGTCCACGCCGAGATCGTCGGCGCGCTCGAGCGCAATGGCGTGGCCGCGTTCGAGCCGAGCGGCGAGCGCTTCGACCCGACCGTCCACGAGGCACTCTCGACGCGTCCCGCCGACGACGCGGAGGCGGGCGTGGTCATCGACGTGGTCGAGAAGGGCTACCGGCTCGAGGAAACCGTCCTGCGCCCCGCGCGCGTGGTCGTCTCCGCCTAGGAGTCTCGAGCCATGCCCGCCGTCAAGGACCCATACAAGACGCTCGGCGTCGAGAAAAAGGCCTCCGACGAGGAGATCAAGAAGGCCTACCGCAAGCTCGCGCGGCGCTGGCATCCCGATCACAACCCTGACGACTCCGCGGCCGAGGAGCGCTTCAAGGAGATCCAGGAGGCCTACGGCATCCTCTCCGACCCCGACAAGCGCAAGCAGTACGACGCCGGAGGCGGGATCTTCGGCGGCTTCGGCGGCGGGGGCGGCTTCGATCCGGGCGCGTTCCGCGGCGGCTTCGGCGGCGTTGGCGACATTCTCTCCGACATCCTCGGAGGCCGGGGCGGCGCGGGCGCCGGCAGAGCGCCCGCCGCCGAGCGAGGGCGCGACCTCGAGGTCGAGGTGCACCTGTCGTTCGACCAGGCCATGGAAGGGGCCCAGGTCCCGGTGACCGTGCCGATGTCGGCGCCGTGCCCGACCTGCCGCGGCACGGGCGCCAAGCCCGGCACCGCGCCCTCGGTGTGTCCGCGCTGCCAGGGCCGGGGCATCGAGTCGCACGGGCAGGGCATGTTCTCGATCACCCAGCCGTGCTCTCAGTGCGGCGGCACGGGGACGAAGATCGACGACCCGTGCCCCACGTGCGCCGGGCGCGGGCAGACGCGACAGACCAAGCGATACAAGGCCAACATCCCGGCCGGGGTCCGCGACGGCAGTCGCGTCCGGCTCGCCGGCAAGGGCGAGCCCGGGTTGCGCGGCGGCCCGGCGGGCGACCTCTACGTGATCACCCGCGTCGACGAGTCGTCGGTCTTCCGTCGTAAGGGCGAGAACGTCGAGGTCGACGTGCCGATCACGATCGTCGAGGCCATCCGGGGGGCGACGGTCGAGGTGCCGACGCTCAACGGGACCAAGCGAATCCGCGTGCCTGCCGGCACCCAGCACGGAACCGTGCAGCGGCTGCGCGCCGAGGGACCGCCGCGGCTCGGCGGCCGCGGGCGCGGCGACATCCGCTACCGGCTGGCGATCGACGTGCCGAGCTCACTCAACCGCGAGCAGGAGCGCGCGGTCGACGAGCTGGCCGATGTCATCGACGGCAATCCGCGGGAGCGGCTGCTCGCCCAGGCGGATCGCAGCGCCTGATGGCAACGCCGGAGGCAGGAGACGGCCGCCGCCGCGGGCCAGTTCGAGGTGCGCGCCGCGGCGCGGATCCGGCCCGCGGGGTCTACATGATCTCGATCGCCGCCCAGCTCGCCGGGATGCACCCCCAGACCCTGCGCATCTACGAGATGCGCGGGCTCATCACTCCCAAGCGCTCTCCGAAGAACACGCGCCTCTACTCCCAGGAGGACGTCGATCGGCTCCAGCGCATCCAGGAGCTCACCACCGAGCTCGGGCTCAACCTCGCCGGCGTCGAGCGGGTCATGGAGCTCGAGGCCGAGCTCGTGCGGACGCGCCGGCGGGTGGAGCGGCTCGAGCACGAGCTCGAGCGCACGGGCGAGGCCGCGCGGGCGGAGATCGAGCGAGTACGGCGTTCGTTCCGCCAGGAGCTCGTGCGCTACGAGCCGCCGGCGAGCGCGCTCGTGCCGGTTCGGAGTCGGCGTAAGGCGTGAGGGAGCTCAGAAGCCCGGATAGGCGCAGAGTGATCGTCGCTCTGTCCTAGGTCGCCTTGACAGCGGGTTTCCTCCACTCCGGGCTGTTCGACGCTGCACGTCATTCGAAGCACGTGGCGTAACTAGGCAAGACTCGATCCCCGACCTCCTCCCCTTTACAGGACCCAGGAGTTGTGGGATAGTTGACCTAACCTACTCCCGGAGACCTCGTGGGACAGTCAAGACGGTCGGTCGTTGCTATCGCGTTGGTCGTAGGGGTGATCGCGGCTGCCCTCGCCCTTCTTCTCACCGGCGGAGGCTCAGCGAAGGCGGACACGGTGCGCTTTCAGAACGCGGGGCGGGTCGGGCCCGATCCGTTCACTGCACCGACTGACGTCGCAAGCCAGGGAGAAGATGGGTCTACTCCGGACGGCCAGGACGGCACGGATACAACCACTCCGGACGGGCAGGACGAGACCGATACGCCGCCGGACGGCCAGGACGGGAGCGACACCCCGTCAGAGGGCCAGGACGGCACCGAGACGCCTTCGGGCGGCCAGGACGGAGAGTCGACACAGCAGCCGGGCACCTTCGGCGGCACCGGCTCTAACACCGTCTGCGACCGCGAGAAGCTGATCAAGGCGCTGTCCGCCGACCCCGACAAGCTGCGCGAGTGGGCCGAGGTCGTGGGCGTCGAGCCGACCGAGGAGTCGGTGTCCTCCTACATCCGCGAGCTTCGCCCGGTGGAGCTCACCCAGGACACTCAGGTCACCAACCACTCCTACACGGGCGGCAGCGCGAAGTCCTATCAGGCGATCATGCAGAAGGGGACCGCGGTCCTGGTCGACAAGGACGGCAAGCCGGTTACTCGCTGCCGTTGCGGGAACCCGCTCGCCGAGCCGGTCGAGCTCGAGGAGGAGACCAAGTGCTACGACTGCCCGCCGAACTATCAGCCGCCGCCGCCATGCGACTACTACGACTACCCCGACGACAAGTACAAGCAGTACGACGACCAGGACTTCGAGAAGCAGGTCAAGCCGGACGAGTACAAGGGCACGTGCTACAAGCCCGAGCCGGAGCCACCGCCGGTCAAGAAGGACGGCGAGCCACCTGACGAGGAGCCGACGCCCAAGGAGTGCAGCGAAGATCCGACCACCCCGGGCTGCGAGCAGCAGTGCACCGAGGACCC
>JACCUC010000282.1 GCA_013812065.1 Thermoleophilaceae bacterium
CACGTCGACCATCGGCACGGCGAGCGCTCGCCCGCCGACCTCGCGGAGACCGGCGGTAGCGACCCCGCCCCCGAGCGTGACCGACACGTCGCACGAGGTCCCGCCCATGTCGAGGCAGACCGCGTCGGGGGCACCGGCCTGACCGGCGCGGTAGGCGGCCCCGACGGCGCCGCCCGCGGGCCCCGAGAGCACCGTCCACGAGCCGTGGCGAGCGGCGGTGCCGGCGTCGACCACGCCGCCGCCCGAGAGCATCACCTCCGGAGCCGGGAGCCCAGCCTCACGCGCGCGGTCGAGGAGCCGGCCGAGGTAGCGCCGCGTCGGGGGGGAGAGGGCGGCGTCGACGACCGTGGTGGCACAGCGCTCGTACTCGCGGAAGACCCCGGCGGTCTCGTGCGAAGTCGAGACGTGCACCTGCTCGGCGACCTCGGCCACGACCTGCGCGCACCGCCGCTCGTGCTCAGGATGGCGAAAGCCCCACAGCAGGCAGATCGCCGCGGCCTCGAGCGGGCCGTGGCCGTACTCTTCGGCGAGGTCGCTCAGGCGCGCGCGGAGCTGGTCCTCGTCGAGCTCGCGCAGCACCCCCTCGGGCCCCGTTCGCTCCGCCACCGCTACCCGCAGCTCCGCCGGCACGAGCGGCGGGGGATGCCCGGCGCACAGGCGGTAGAGCTCGGCGCGAGCCTGGCGTCCGAGCTCCTCGAGGTCGGTGAACCCCTCGGTGGCGAGCAGGGCGGTGCGCGCGACCTTCTGCTCGAGCAGAGCGTTCGTCCCGACGGTCATGCCGTGCACGAAGCGCTCGACCACGCGGGCGTGCGCCCCGGCCTGCTCGAGCACCGCCTCGACCGCGGCGATCGCGCCGCACGACTGGTCGTCGGGAGTGGTCGGCGCCTTGGCGGTGACGAGCTCGCCCTCACCGGTCAGGAGGGCGGCGTCGGTGAAGGTACCGCCGACGTCGACGCCCAGGAGCATGGTGGGAACCTATCCAGGTGCCGACCTCGGACCGGTCCGCCTCACAAACTCTATGACGATTCGTCGCAGTCCCCGAAGGATTAGCCGCGGAGCAGGGCCCAGTCCCGGTTCGGAACCCGAACCACGTAAGCCACCGGAAACACCGTCATGACCACGCCGAAGCTTCAGGATCCCGCTCTCACAGAAGTGCTTGCCGCGCTCCAGGGGCGCCTTGGGCTCGAGCGGTGGATCGCCACCCGCTGCGAGGGCGAGGAGCTACTCGTGGTCGCCAGCCATGGAGAGGGCCTCGATATCGACGCCGGCGCCCGCATGCCGTGGGCCGACACCGTCTGCGCCCGTATGGCCTCGCGGGACGGACCTCGGGCCGCCCCCGACCTCATCGGGGTCCCTGCCTTTGCCGACGCTCCGATGGCCGTGCAGCTCGCCCTTCGAGCGTACCTCGGCGTGCCGATCTGGAGCGGCGACCGCGTGCTCGGCGCACTCGCCGGGCTCGACCGTGAGCCCCAGGGCGGCGGCCTGGTCGACGCCGTGCCGTTCGTGGAGCTCTGCGCCGGTCTCATCGGCCGTCTGTGGGACGCCGAGCGCGACGCCCGCACCGATCCCCTGACCGGGCTATGGAACCGCCGCGCCTGGGAGGAGACCGTCACGAGCGAGGAGGAGCGCTCCCGGCGCTTCGGTCACCCCGCCGCCGTCCTCGGCATCGACCTCGACGACTTCAAGGCGATCAATGACCGCTACGGCCACGCGGCCGGGGACGAGCGCCTGCGTCGCGCGGCCGCGGCGATCGCCGGGGGCGTTCGCGAGCACGACAGCGTCAGCCGCTGGGGCGGCGACGAGTTCTGCGTGCTCGCCGTGGAGTGCGACGAGCTCGCGGCGCGGCGTCTCTGCGGGCGAATCCGCGAGGCGCTCGCCGCGGCTGGGATCCCCGCCTCGCTCGGGCTTGCCCTGCGTGGCCCCCAGGGCCTCCGCGAGGCCGTCAACCGGGCGCTGGCACGGACCGCCGACGAGAAGGGCAGCCCTACGGAGTGGGTGGGTGATCACCTTTGACCCGGATTGGGCACAATGGGCACCGACCCGTCGACGGACCGAGCGAGAGAGGCAGAGCACCCAGAGGTGGCGAGCAGCCCAGGTCAGGGAGGATTGGGCCCCGAGGCCGTGTGGCCGCGGCGCATGGGGCTTGGAGGCGCCGCCACCTCGCTATCGCGCGATCCGCGACGGGCCTCTCGCTCGCTGTCGCTCCTGCGCGACGACCGCTTGGCGGCGCGCGTCTCGAAGGGCGACCAAGCCGCCTTCGCCGAGCTTTACCGGCGCCACCATCAGCGGCTGTTTCGTTACTGCCTGGCGATCCTGCACGAGGCCGAGGACGCCGCCGACGCGCTCCAGACGACGATGGCCAAGGCGCTGTCCGCGCTCGAGGCCGGCGAGACCGTCAGGGGCGTGCGCCCGTGGCTGTTTCGCATCGCCCACAACACGTCGATCGACACCGTTCGCGGGCGCCGGCCCAAGGTCGACCTCGACGACCTCGCCGAGACGGAGTCCTCGAGCCTGACCGCGCCGAGCGCCGCGAGCGTGGCCGAGGATCGCGCCGAGCTGGTCCAAGCGGTGGCCGATATCCAGGACCTGCCGGACCGCCAGGCCGGGGCCCTCGTCATGCGCGAGCTGTCCGGGCTCTCTTATCCGGATATCGCCGCGGCGTTCGGCACCTCGAGCGGGAACGCCCGCCAGCTCGTGCACGGGGCCCGCTCGGCGCTCCACGCGGCGCGCCGCGGCCGCGACATGGACTGCGAGGTGGTTCGCCTGGCCCTCGGTGAGGCCGACGGCAAGACTCCCCGCGACAGCCGCGTGCGCGCCCACCTCGCGACCTGCGAGGACTGTCGCGCTTTTCAGAGATCGATCAGGACCCGGCGCTCGGCGCTCGCCGTCGTCGCGCCCCCGCTCGCCCCCTGGGCCGCCGGCGAGATCTTCGGCCGCCTGTTCGAGCGGGGGTCGAGCTCGGGAGCCGGTCTGGCCGCAGGTGGCGGCACCGCCGTCGGCGGGCTCGCGAAGCTCGCCGGGGCGTCGGCGGCGGCGAAGCTCGCGGCGGGTGTCGCAGCGGTCGGGACGGGGCTGGTGGCTGGAGGCTTTGTGGCGGCAGAATCGGGCTTGCTCGGCGGTGGAGCCTCAAGCGGAGGCCGCGAGCCCCCCGGATTCCTGAGTCCGGACGCCCGCGGGCTCAGGCCGCTGCCCAAGCCGGCGCCGGCCGACGAGCGTGCCCGTGCCGATAGACGGAGGACTCCCTCGAGCGAGCCGGGTCCCGCCGCGAGCGCCGCGCCGCCCACCACGCCCCGGGTGGACCCGGCCGCGCTCGTGCAGCGCGGTCCCGTCTCCCGCGTTGAGCCGACGGTCTCGGACGGCGGGGCGGATCGAGGGGCCGCCGCGCCCGACGAGCCTCAGCTCGAGGTCGGGACCGTGCGCCTCCCCGATCTGTCCGTCTCGAACAGATCCGTAAAGAAGGTCCTCGACGACCTACCGGTGGGCCGGGTCAGTCACCTACGCGTCGACCCGAAAATCGACGTTGATCCGCATATCCGCGTCGACGATGACCGCTTGGTGATCGATCCGCCGGATATCCGTCCGATCGAGCCACCGGAGATCCCGGCGGTCGACCCGCCGCAGATCCCTCGGATCGACGGCCTGCCGGCGGTCGGCGCACGCGCCGCGGACTCGGGCGGCGCCGACTCTGGCCGCGAGAGCTCCGGGGACGGGGCGACGTCCGGCTCCTGATCGCGCGGGTCCCGCGCCGGGAGCCCTACGCCGCCGCGAAGACCTCGAAGTCGTCGTCGAGGTGCTGGTGTGAGGGGCAGTAGAGGCTGCCTGGCACCGGCGTACGCTGGCATGCCCCGCCCTTGCGCGTCGTCGCGTGGCAACACAGCGGCGTCCCGTCGCAGCTCATGCCCTGCTGGGCGTAACTGTCGACCAGGCTCGCGGCGAGCGTCATGTGGCGCTCGATGACCTGGTGCACGCGCATCTGCCGCGAGAGCGGAAACAGCACGCGCACGTCGTTGAACAGCGTCCGCGTGGGATAGGCGAAGTAGTGGCGGTCGCTGGCGAGTCGAGTTACGGAGGCCTCGCAGGCTCGAAGCAGCCGTTGCCGGCTTGCGACGGTCGAGCCGCGCCGGTCGGGGGCGACGTCGTCGCAGAGCTCCCGGTACATCGAGCGGCTGATCTGGTACAAGCGGCTCTCCTTCCTCGCGACGCTCGCTTTACTCTCGGCGATTGTGCCAAGCGGTTGTGAAGCCTCTTCGGTGGCTCGCGTTAAGCGGTGTTAAGCGCGCGAGCAGGGATTTCGCCGGCGGGACGGCGTCAGCCGGTGCTCGGCCGGGCTCAGTCCCAGGCCTCCGATACCGGCGGCTGGCCGGGCCGCACGACGAAGTGGCGGCCGTCGAGGACGGGGTCGGCTGACGGGCGATCGGTCCGGCGGTGGGCGCCGCGGCTCTCAGCCCGGGCGAGCGCCGCGGCGGCGATCGCCCTGGCGAGCGGATAGGAGTCCTGGGCCAGGAGCTTGAGGCCGTCCTCGGTGCGCTCGAGGCCGGCGTGACGCCACAGCGCGCGCCGGGTGGCCGCCGGCGGCGGCTCCAACATCGCGATGGAGTCACGATCGCCCGATGCCGCCGCCGTGGGCGGCGGCTCGTACAGCGCCGCGGCGGCCGCGCGCCGACCGAACACGAGGCACTCGGCGAGTGAGTTCGAGGCGAGCCGGTTGGCGCCGTGAAGCCCCGTGCAGGCACACTCACCCACGGCGAAGAGGCCCGGTACGGCCGCGCGCCCCTCGAGATCGGTGGCCACTCCCCCCATCGTGTAGTGGGCAGCCGGCGCGACGGGGACCGGCTCGCGCCGAGGGTCGAGGCCCGACTCGCCGAGGGCGGCGGTCACGTTGGGAAAGCGCTCCAGGTCGATCGAGCGCATGTCGAGTCGCACCTGCGCCTGCGCGCGGGCCTGCAACTCGGCCTGGATGGCGAGCGCCACCTCGTCGCGCGGAGCGAGCTCGTCGACGAAGCGCTCGCCGGCGTCGTTGACGAGCAGGGCGCCCTCCCCGCGCAGGGCCTCGGTGAGCAGGAACCCGTCACGACCGTCACCGCAGGCGAGCGCGGTGGGATGGAACTGGACGAGCTCAAGGTCGGCGAGCGCGGCGCCCACCGCGGCCGCGAGGCCGAGGCCGGCGCCGACCGCGCCGGGTGGATTCGTGGTGCGCTCCCACAGGGCTGCCGCCCCGCCGGTGGCGAGGACGACGCCGCGGGCACGGACCTCGACCGCCGCGCGCCG
>JACCUC010000285.1 GCA_013812065.1 Thermoleophilaceae bacterium
GGCTGACCCCGGCCGCCACCGCGACGACCATCCCGCCGACCGGCGCGCCCGCGCCGCCCGACGGCCTGCCCTCACCCGGCGACCGACCCCGGGCCCGCACCGCCTTGAGCACCCTCGCAAGCCGCCAAGCACCTCATCGACCGCCCGCCGGGCTCACCTCACACCCGCAACGCCGAGCCAGCATCACTTCCACGAGCTTGCTGCAAGATCCGGGCTGGCGGACCGTAGGTTTCTCGGCGCGGGACGACTATGCCGGGCGCCCTATGGGGTGGTGGGAGCTTCGTCGGTCTTTCTCGCTACGCGTTGAGCACGAATCGTTGTAGCACGCCCTCCGTGATCGGAGAGTTGCAGGCTCGGGGGCGGACACGTAGGCGTTCACGGGGCGTCGCCGATCTGAGCGGGTTTCCTTCCGACTTCCCGGCGGAACCAGGGAGGGGACGGGCCGCCGGTCGTGGGCGGCGGTGGCCGCGTCGGTCAGGTAGACGAGTGCCGAGCGCCCTTGAAGGCGGCAGGTTTCGCGCACCGAGCAGATCCGCTCGACCCAGCGGCTGCCCCGCTCCGACTGGGTCCCGAGCTGGGTCTTTCGCATAATTACGGCGTGGCGGAGCGCCCGCTCGGCGGCGTTGTTGGGTTCGAGCCCAGGAGGTCCTCACGGGCCGGACTTCTAATGCCTGATAACACAGCCTATGGAAAGCTGGCGCGCGAAGTTCGCGCGCTGATGGAGGTAGCTCCGCCTGGATTTGAACCAGGGACCTCACCATTATGAGTGGTGCGCTCTAACCGCTGAGCTACGGAGCCGCGCTTCCCAGTGTATTCCTCACCCATCCTCCTGACCGTGCCCAACGCGAGCGCTGGACGCGACGACCACATAGTCGCTGAGATCGCTCGCGCGCTCGCGCCAGCCGCCGGCCCAGGTCCGAGCCTACTCGACGTCCACCGCGACCCAGACCACGATCGCAGCGTGTTCACGGTCGCCGGGCGTCAGGGCGACCTTGCGCCGGCGCTCGTGCGCGGGGCCACAGCCGCGCTGGAGCACATCGATCTGCGTTCCCAGAGCGGCGTGCACCCTCGAGTGGGCGCGCTCGACGTGGCGCCCGTCGTTTATCTCGACGAATCCCATCGCGGTGCCGCCTGCGCCGAGGCCCTCACCGCCGCCGCGCTGATCGGCGAGGACCTCGAGATCCCCGTCTTCCTGTACGGCGACCTCGCCACCGACCCCGACCGCCGTGAGCGGGCCGCCCTGCGGGCCGGCGGGCCGCAGGGTCTGGCCGAGCGGATGGAAAGCGGGGAGCTGCGCCCCGACTACGGCCCCGCCCGCGCCCATCCCTCTGCGGGTGCGACGCTCGTCACCGCCCGGCCTCCGCTCGTCGCCTTCAACCTCGAGCTCGAGAGCGACGACGTCGAGCTCGCGCGGCGGATCGCCGCCTCGGTGCGCGAGTCGGGTGGGGGCTTTCCGGGCGTGCGGGCGCTCGGGCTCGCGCTCGCCGAGCGGGGCCGGGCGCAGGTCTCGCTCAACGTGCATGACGCTCGCGCCGGGTCGCTTGCCGAGATCGTCGCGGTGGTCCGCGCCCAGGCGCCGGTGGCCTGCGCCGAGCTCGTCGGCCTGGCTCCGAAGGCCGCCTTCGAGGGCTTCCCGGAGGACCTTCCCGTGCGCGGGTTCGACCCCGCCCGCCAGCTGATCGAGAACGCGTTAGGCTCACTTGGCGACGATGGCGAAGACCAAAGCCAAGCGCCGGCGCAAGCACCGCGGCACCCAGGCCGGCACGGTCGAACGGCGGACTGAGGGAGCGGCTGGCGGTTCCAACGGGCGCTCGGCGAAGACCGAGACCAAGCCCGCGGGCCGCGAGGCCGCCCGCGCGCGGCGGCTCGAGCGCCTCGACCGCCCGCCCACCTGGCGCAGCGCGTTCAACCGCGCCGCGATCGCCGCGGTGGTGGTGGGGGTCGTCGCCGTGCTCGCGCTCGGCAACACCCCACAGCAGGCCGTGGTCCTCGCCGCGGTGATGCTCCTCGTCTACATCCCGCTCGGCTACGGCTTCGACACGCTCATCTACCGCATGCGCCAGCGGCGCAAGGCGCGTGGCGGGCGATAGGCTCGACCGACCAATGGACGTGCGCTCCTTCACCATCGGGCCCGTGCAGGAGAACTGCTATCTGGTGCGTCGCGACGGCTCCGACCACGCGGTCATCTTCGACCCTGGCGAGGAGCCCGACCGCCTGCTGAATTCGATCGAGCGGCTCGGGCTGACGCTCGACGCGATCCTCCTCACGCACACCCACTTCGACCACGTCGGCGCAGTCGCGCCGGTCGCGCGCGAAACCGGCGCCGAGGTCTGGGTCCCCGAGCTCGAGCGCGGGGTGCTCGCTGACATCAACAGCTACGTGCCGTTCCCCGAGCTCGGGCCGTTCGAGAGCTACGAGGCCGAGCACACCCTGGTCGGCGGCGAGCGACTCGAGCTCGCGGATCTCGAGATCGACGTGCTGTTCACGCCCGGACACAGCCCCGGCCACGTCACCTTCTCGATTCCGGGCGAGCTGGCGATCTTCTCGGGGGACGTCCTGTTCCAGGGCTCGGTCGGGCGCGTCGACTTCCCGGGCGGCGATGGGCCGACGCTGCTGGCCTCGATCGCCTCGCTGGTCGAGGCCCTCCCCCCCGAGACCGCGGTGTATCCGGGGCACATGGGGATCACCACGCTCGGGGCCGAGCGGGCCTCGAACCCCTTCCTGGCCGAGCTCGCTCGCTGACATGGCGGCCTCGCGGTCGCAGGTGCGCGCGATCGAGGCGCCGCGCGGCACCTTCGACGTG
>JACCUC010000295.1 GCA_013812065.1 Thermoleophilaceae bacterium
CCCGGTGGGCGATCTCCGGCACCGTGTTCTGCTTCGATGAGTCCAACATCCCTCTGCTCCAGTTCTCGCCCTCAGGCTCAGTAATCCAACGGGGGAAAGCTGTCTCAGTCGAGCTTGGCAGAGAGGGTGGCTGGGTTGCCGGCTGCGGGTTCTACCGTTCAAAGCAAATGAGCACCGGGGCTGACTATCTGCGTGAAGAGGCAAGGCTGTGTGGCAGCGCGTACGAGGAACTGCCGCTGCTGTCGTTGGCCGACGATGTGACGGATGCGCTCCTAGCCGTACTCAGGCAGACAGCCTTTGACCCGCCGAATGAGGACCCACCATCCGCTGCCTACTGCCGCCATCAGGCGCTCTTCTACATCGGTCTCTTGACGCTCCGCGCACTCCGATGCGAGAGCTTGCTAATTCGCTCCGGGTATGAACCGGAGGCGCTTGTTTTCAAGCGGGTCCTATCGGAGGCCTCTGGCCGCGCCGTGAAGGTCGCAGAAGATAGCTCCGGGGAGTATGCGCGCGCTTGGCTCAGGGGCGAAGGCGGCGGCGCCGGCAAAGTCCTGAGGCAGCTCCCCGGAAACCTTGAAGCCGGATACTCAAGTACGGCGCACGTCGGTTACAAGGCGGTTGAGGCGTTCATGGCCACCGATGGCGAAGGGCAAACAAGCTTCATGGTGCAGCCTCGCCGCCATCTTCCGGAACTCTCCTACGAAAACCTCTGCTTGAGCGCTGCGGATGGTCTACAAGTCGCCGCCCTCCTCGCCAAGGAATGCAGCGTCGAAGTGCCGAACAATGCCGCGCTGCTAGAGCGCACGATCACGGCCGTGCAAGACCGACCGGGGCTAGGCTAGGAGACAACGGCGAATAGCTCACTGAGGCTCGCGAGGCGGCGGCAGGACGTGAGGTCCCTCCTGGTCCCCTGCCGCGTTCGGCGAACCAAGCTCCTACGGTGTCAACACGCTACCGAGATGCGCGCCAACGCCGAACGAACTTCTCTTTTCGCTCACGGTGGGGCGACGACACGGAACGACTCAAGAAGTAGCCGCCCCATCGTGAACTTCGCCTCTCCGATCGCGCCTCAGATTGGATCGATGGCAACGAACTCAACTCTAGGCTCTCACGCGCCCCGCCGACCGCGGACAGCGGCCGTAGGCGGCTCGCGGCCGGCGTTCGGCTCCAGCCCCTCGCGGCGAAAAGCGATAGCGGCGCGCCGGCCGTGGCGGGTGATCGCTCCCGGCGCCTTGCAATAGCCAGGCGCACCTGCTCCTTCGACGGAATGCAGTAGCGAAGCCGTCCGCGAATGTTGCTCTCGCTCCCGCGTGAGAGCGAGACCGCCCGGCGCCTACTGCGCCGTCACCCACGCCATCGCCCCGTCTCACGCACCCCACCGTCCCCACCTCCGGCGCGGCGGTCGGCGCACGACTATGACTGGCAGCTCGCGCGTCCGCGCGGCGTCGAGCTTCGCGCGGGTATGTTCGCCGCCGCTGTCCTTCGTGACGACGACGTCGATGTTGTGTCGTCGATGAGCGCGAGCTCGCCGTCGAGGGTGTACGGCCGCGGTCGAGGAGGACCTCGCAGCGCGGCGGCAGCGGGTCGTCGGGTGGTGACGCAGCGGATCAGGAACCAGGCGTCGGGCACGCCGGCGAAGGCGGAGAGGCCTTGGCGGCCGGTGGTCAGGAGCACTCGCGAGCCGAGCTCGGGTAGACGGGCCGCGGCTTCGTCCAACCCGCGACCCAGTGCCAGCGGTCTCCCGGGCACTCGGTCCAGGGTGGGCGCTCCAGCGCAGGAGCGGCACGCCGGCCTGCTCGGTGGCGCGGGCGACGCTGGCCGAGATGCGCTCGGCAAAGGGTGGGTCGCGTCGACCCGAGATGAACTGCCGACAGGCGAGGTGATCGGAATCGAGTGGGGTGCCGACGTCGCGGCGAACGTGGACCTCGACGAGTTCATGGTCTTCGAGCAGAATCAAGACCGCGCGAGGAACTTCTTCAGGGGCCTACTCTTCAAGGATGTCACTGCTGGCAGCAACGACGGAGCCGACCCTGTGATCGCTGCCCTCAAGAGCGAGGCTAAGCTCGTCCGCGAGGGCTTCACGGACAAGCGCGCGTTCGACGAGCTCGTCCGAGCGGCTGAAGGCGTGCCGCGTGATGCGATCAACATCGCCGCGAGGGCTGCACTTCGTGCCGCGGAGAGGCAGATTTCGGTCTCGGACGTGCGCGCGGCGGCCCGCGCGTGGTTCCAGAACGACAAGGAGGCCGCGCTCCGCAGCCGGGATGAGGCGCAGCGGCTCTTGAACTGGATCATCGACAAGGTGATCCGGCGCGCGCGGGGCTTCCTCGTGAACCAGAAGGCGGCGGCCGAGCCTCTTCTCTTGGCACTCTTCGACGCTAGGGTCCTCCATGCCGTCCGCAGGGGGTACTCCGCGCAGGACGAGCCCGGCGAGCGCTACGACGTTTACGTCATCGACTACGGCGCGTACGTCGACTTGATCCACACGAAGCCGGAGCCGCTCGTGACCCTGCCCTCGGACGACGTCTCCGACGCTGACGGCGGGTGCGCGTTCGGCTCCGCCTCGCTCCCCGTCCACAACGCATGATTGCCGAGCCTTGGACTCCCGTATCTCGTGTAGTCGCTCGGCGGGACCGTGCGGAAAGCGAGTGCCCCAACACGATGGAGCACTCCTCCGCGAACCTCTGGGTCGCTGATGTGCTGGCTAAGCTCTGCTGCTGCACGGTCATCGGCGCTCTGGAGGACGCCGAGGGCGGACGAATCTCCGCCGCGAGCTACCGACTGAGCCGCTCCAGTGGGAGCGGGGACTGGGTTCGTGAACTCGATGCGGCCCTAAAGCAGGGCGCTGCAAGAACTGCCCTTTCGAGCGGGGTGGGAGACTGGCTTGCCGACCTCAGTCGCTTCTTGATCCAAGCGAATAAGAGGTCCGACGCCGATGCGTTGGGCCACGTCGCCCGCCCAGTATTCGATCTGCGGTGTGATCTAGTGGACGCCCTAGAGTCGTTCCGCCGGCCGACTCCACTCGCGCTTCTCGGCTGGTGCGTCGAGATTCGAAACAAGACGTTCGGCCATGGTGCCGTGGGATCCGGCTTCTGGGCTCAGCACACGGCTACGCTGACTGCAGCGATCGACTATCTCATCGAACACATGCCGCTCTTCGCGGCAGACCTGTTCGTGGTGGTACCCACAAGCAAGGATGATCCGTGTGGTCGGGCTCTGCGTGGGCAAGAACCAGCCGGCACCATCGGGACTGAAGATCTCGATATTGGTACGGCGGGATGCCAAGTCGGCCATCATGTCTGGCCGCTCCCAGCTCTGGCTTGGATCCGACCATCAGACAATCACACTTTTGTGGTTAACGGCTCGTGGCGTGACTCCGACCGTTCGGCGGAACTCCTGTGCCATGCAATCGCGGCCGTGGAGACAGGCGAGGGCAGATTGCGTCGACAGCTGCCGGCGTACGCAGTGCCGCCGGTAGTGACGAGTGCCGTCAGCGAGACCGAGGGCTCCCACGCTATGGATACGTCTGGGTCGGTGATGCATAATCTTCCCAGCGCGCCGGATACCTACGTACGACGGGCGGGTCTAGAACGCGACCTTCGCAGGGTTCTCACAGATCCTGCCAAGCGACACCTCATAAACGTCAAGGGCATCGGGGGCATCGGCAAGACGAGCCTCGTTCTCCACTTGATGCACGAGCTTGCTGTGTCCGATGACTGCCCCTACGCACAGATCATCTGGGTATCTGCCAGAGACGTTGATCTCACCGCAGGAGGCCCGAAGCCAGTTCGACAAGCCGCTGGCGATATCCAGCAGGTCTGGGAGTTGTACGCGAATCTATGGGGCGAGAATCTCGAGGCCGATCTCGCCAAGGAGAAGTTTGAAGTTGACCTTGCCGATAGCGCATGCGCGACGCTTCTTGTCATGGACAACTTTGAAACGTTCGCTGCCCAAGAAGAGGCCTACGGGTATCTCGATGAGGTCGTTCAACCGCCTTCAAAGGTAGTGATCACCAGCCGGCACGATTTCAAGGGCGACTTCCAAGTACAAGTGCGCGGCATGGAAACCGATGAAGCCGCAGGGCTCATCAAATCGGCGGCCCGTCGCGCCGGACGAGAAGGTCTCGTTGACTCCAAGGTCATCGACCGCATCTATGAAAAGTCACAGGGTCATCCATACGCTATGAAGCTTCTGGCGGCTAGCGTTGAAAGTAGAGCGGGTCTCGCCAACCTCCTGCGTAATATGTTCCAGGACGAGCGGTTGCTCGACGCTCTTTTCCGGGAATCCATCGCCGGAGTTGACGATGAGGCAGAGTTCGTCTTTCTTCTGGCAAGTCGGTTCCCGGCTGGCGTAAGCGAGGTTGCGCTTCGAGTAGCGACCGGAGCCGAGGACATCAGTCTTGGTCCCGCGCTGGGGGTGCTCAGGCAGCGGTCCCTACTAGAGGCCGGTGAGGCCGGCCTGTACGTGATGCCGGCGATGGCGCGTGAGTTCTCACGTCGCCTCTCCATCGGCCACATCCACGGCGTCGCCGTCGACGAGGCTGAGCGATACCTCAAGAGCTGGCCTGGTTTAGTAGCCGGCGCTGTCTGGGAGGCCGCGATCGAGATGCAAGCTGCTGTGCTGAACGAGGGTACCTCAACGCGTGGCCGTGATACAAGGACGACCCTCCATGTATTAGGAGAGTACGATGATCGCGCGTGGGCGAGCTTAGCGCGGGCTCTTAGACACTCCGGCGGATCTCCGGGGGAGATCGATGATGCCTACAAGCGTGCGGTCGAGAGTGCCCCCGGCGAGTCAACGTTGTTCAATGAGTGGGCCGAGAGTGTCGAGGATCCGGATAGGCGCATCCATCTAAAGGTCCAAGCGGTCACGGCAGATGGCTTGAACTTTAAACTTGCGAGCAACGTTGCGCAGTTGCTGAATAGCCTTCGCGCCAAGGACAAGCTCCGCTACCCCAAGCTGACCTGGACCAGTTTGATGGAGCCGGTGGCCGAGGTGCTCAACAAGAATCTCCGACAGCTCGATGCCAACGATTGCAGTCGGCTGGCGTGGTTGTTTCTTACGCTCGGAGACAAGGAGCGCGCTGCGGAGGTCGTTAAGCGGGGCCACTCCGTGGACTCTGAAAACTACAACGTCCGGAACCTCGCCGATAGACTCGACCTCGATCTTTACTAGCGCGGACTGGGCGGCGGCGCCCAGTCGGCCCGAGTTACGCCCGAGACGGTCGGAGGCCCCGGAGGACACGTCGGGGTGTCGCGTAGCCAACCCTAGCGCCATCCTTCGGCTTCTTCGCAGCGCGAGATCCGCGGCGGGGAGCGAGCGGATAGGCGATCTCGAAGTGCCCCGAAGGTTGTGGATCCGCTCCCCCTTTCGCGTGCTTCCGCGCGCCGGCGCGGGTGCTCTTGTGCGAAGCCGGGCTCTGCCAAGCCCGGCGCGCTCGCTGGTCGCGCGAAGCAGTAGTGACGAGACCGTCGCGGTTCGTCTTCGTCTTCGTCTGTTGCCGAAGCAACAACGCGCTGCTGCGCTCGCCAACCCAGCGGGCGCTGACGCGTTGCCGCCACGAACGCGGAGGACCGCGGAGTGCTTCCGGGGCGAGGCAGAGGAGGAGTCAAGCGGGCCCTCGATAGGATCGGCGTATGGCGAGGTGGCCGGACGCCCTCACGCTCGAGATGACGCGCACGCTTCCCGCCGCTCCTTCCCTCGCGTTCGAGGCCTTCACCGATCCGAACCAGCTTCGGAGGTGGTGGGGCCCCGAGGGCTTCACCATCCCGAGCCTCGAGTTCGACCCGCGAGTCGGGGAGAGCTACCGGATCGAGATGCAGCCGCCGGAGGGCGAGGCCTTCTACTTGACGGGAGAGTTCCGCGAGGTCGATCCACCCACCCGTCTCGCCTATACCTTCAGATGGGAGGATCCCGATCCCGACGACTTCGAGACAATGGTCGAGCTCTCCTTCTGCGATCTCGGTGAGTCGACGGAGGTCGTCGTCGCACAAGGTCCGTTCAAGACCGAGGCCCGCCGTGCGCTTCACCGGGACGGTTGGACGGACACGTTCAACAAACTAGAAGACCAGCTCGTGTCGCAGAGCTAGCTCAGCTCGCCTGTGCGGCCGTGGGGCCCCGGCGGCCGCCATCGCTTGTCGCGCAATGCGGGAGTGCACGCCAAACACCTCCGACGTCGCTCACGCGAAGGAGTTAGGCCAGGAAGCGCTCGTCGATCTCGTGCAGATCTGACGATGGCGGTCTGACGAGCCATTCGCGCAGTGCCGCCCGCAGCGCACGCTCCGAAAGCGCGACCGCCTCGTCGAGCGGCCCGAGCTTGGCCTTTGCCTGGTCGGCGCCGCGGCCATGGACAAGGTGAGAGCGCCAGTCGTAGGCGCGCTTCAGGTCCCGGAAGAGTTCGCGACGCTCGTCGATGCCGCTACCGACAAGACGGGCGATGCGCAGGGCTGCGCGAAATCGCAGCTCGGTGGTGGCATCCGGGGCGAAAAGCGCCTCGAGGGCGATCCAGCTGTCGATGAGCCGATCCTCCGACGAGCTGCGCTGCGACGACAGGTCCAGGCGACGCAGAGCCAGCGCCAGCGGGCGGGTCTCGGGCACGGTTGCCAACTGCTCGTAGATCTCGGGCACCCGCGCGGTCAGATCCTCGGGCAGCTCGGTGGGCGCCGACACGTGGGGCGCCAACGCCTGGCGCACCAGGCCGCTACCGACGCCGAGGCGGCTGAGGTATGAGGCAAATTGTTCGTCGAGTTGCAGCCACGACAGCACGGCGCGTACGCTCGCCGCACCGCACACGAGCAGCGCCAGCCGCGCGCGCTCGACCTTCGCTTGGGCGGCCGCCCAGTCCCAGCCCCCCAGTTGGGCACCGCAAATTTCCACGCTGATCGCCTGCGCCACTCCGAAGAACTCCGTGGACTGCAGCGGCTGCGTGGCGGTCGAGCCCCAGCCCGCGATGCGCCAAATCTCGTCGCGCCAGGCCGGCACGAAGGGCACCACGCTGACCCCATGTTCCAGTTGGAAGGTGTCGGCGGACAGACGGACACCGCCCAGCGGGACGATCAGCCGGCCCGTGAAGGTGTCGCTGGAGAGGAAGCGTGCCAGCCGCTCGACTTGCGCCGCGAGCGCCGCGTCGGCCGGGTCCTCCACGGCACTTAGCGTCTGAGCCACATGCAGGTTGCCCTCGTCGCCGTAGGCCGTCCGCAGGTAGTCCTCGAGGAAGACGTCGACGACCTGACCCTGCGGCGTCCACGGCCGCTCGTTACCGGATTGGGTTGGAGGCTCGAGACCGAGCGCCCGCGCGATCATCGCCTCCGCGACGAACAGGTTGCCGCT
>JACCUC010000309.1 GCA_013812065.1 Thermoleophilaceae bacterium
AATGGGCCATGGCCTCGATGTCGGTCTCCTGGCGGATCCGCCTGACGACGCCCAGCGTGCGGTCGCGGGTCGACCCCGCCGCGCCGTAGGTGACCGACACGAACGCCGGGTCGTCCTCCTGGAGCTCCGAGACCGTGTTGAACAGCCTCTCCATGCCCTCGTCATCCTTGGGCGGGAAGAACTCGAAGGAGAAGCAGGGCCGGCGCTCCTCGAGGATCTGATCGATTCGCATGGCGGGATAGATTAGGGACCGGCGGCGCGATCAGGCGAAGTCGCGCTCGCCGGCTCGATCCGCGGGCGGCGCGACGGGCTCCTCCAGGGTCACGATGTCGAGGCCCGTGGCCACCCGCTCGCGCCCGTCCCGGCGGTACTTGACGTCGACCGAGTCGTCGCGACGATAGGTGCCGGCGATCGAGAAGAACATGAGCGTCCAGCGCCAGAAGCCGAGCCGCCCCTCTTGGACAAGCTCGCGGTCGAAGAGGAGCTTGCGATCCTTGACGCGGTAGTCGGAGCCCTCGGCCTGACGGACGCCGTTGACGAAGACCAGGTACGGCGGCTCGGCCCCGGGGGGGACCTCGACGAGCGAGCGCTTGCCCATGACGCGCGTTATAGCGGGAGGACTCAGGACGCTCAAGTGCCTGCGGCGTGAGGCGTTGCCCGGCGGCACTCGGAAGAGGCGTGGAGACGCCGACGACACCCCAGGTGGCCAGCCAAGCCGAGGAGAGTCGGTAGGTTGATGGCGATGACCGAGGAAGGAAGCGGCGGTCACAGCGGCAGCACGCGAGCGATCACGGCGGCGTTCCTCGCCAATTTGGGCATCGCGATCGCGAAGTTCGCCGGTTTCCTCGTTACTGCATCCTCCGCCCTCCTGGCCGAGTCGATCCACTCGGTCGCCGACGCCAGCAACCAGGCCCTGCTCGTCCTCGGCGGACGGCGCGCTCGTCGCGACCCCACCCCCTTGCATCCCTTCGGCTACGGCCGCGTTCGCTACTTCTGGTCGTTCGTCGTCGCGGTGGTCCTGTTCTCGCTCGGCGGCCTCTTCTCGATCTACGAGGGCTACCACAAGATCAGCGAGCCGGAAGAGGTCACCTCCCCGGCGGTAGCTTTCGCGATCCTCGGTCTGGCGATCGTCTTCGAGGCCTTCGCGCTGCGAACCGCCGTCCGCCACGCCCAGCCCGAGCGTCACGGGCGCAGCTGGCCGGACTACATTCGCGGTTCCCGCAGCCCCGAGCTACCCGTCCTCTTGCTGGAGGACTCGGGCGCGCTGATCGGGCTGCTCTTCGCGACCGCCGGGGTGGCGCTTGCGCTGGTCACCGGCAATCCGCTGTTCGACGGCCTCGGCACGCTGGCGATCGGCGTGCTCCTCGTGACGATCGCGATCGTTCTCGCCATCGAGATGAAGAGCCTGCTGATCGGGGAAGCGGCCTCCCCGGAGGTGATCGAGCGCATCGAGGAGGGGATCGAGCAGGGGGCGGACGTTCGCCGGGTGATCCACATGCTCACCCAGCCTGGGCCCCGACGATCTCCTGGTCGCGGCCAAGGTGGAGTTCGAACCGGACCTGTCGATGAGCGAGTTGGCTGGGGCGATCAACGCCTGCGAGGCCCGGGTCCGCTCCGCCGTGCCGACCGCGCGGGTGATCTACCTCGAGCCCGATCTGTTCGCGCGGGAGAAGGTCGCTGCGAGCTCTTCCCAGGGCCATCCCGGCTAGTCCTCGTGGACGTCGCCGCGAGCGTCCCTCGGCTCGTTGCCACGACTACGGCGAGTGCGAGATTCCCGCCGCCCGCGCGAGCGCGTCGTATGCCGACTCTCCCGGGCACTGCTCGATGACGTGCCGCCGTACCACGCCGGTGTAGGCCTCGACCGAACCGTCGCCGCGTACGTCGATCCCCATCCGCAGTCGCCCTGGTCCCGTCAGCTCGAGCCGGGCCACGACCTGCGCCACCGGCTCGAACTGGCGCACCTTCAGGTCGATGCGCCGGGCGCTCGCGCCCTCGGCCAGGGAGCGCGCCCGGGCCTCGAGCTCCGCGAGCGCCGCGCCGCGGTCATCGAAGCGCATTCGCTCGACGCGCGGGCCGGAGCGGACCTTGAGGCGGTAGAAATTCGCCATCTCCATCGCACCGTCTCGAAGCCCTGCGCCCACGAACTATCCGCCGATGGCGCTCATTGACCGCGGCGGCGGGGTGAAGCCCGGCTCGTTCACGCGGTGCTTGAGCTCCTTGCGCCAGACCGCCTCGCGGACGATCCGCTCGAGCTCGTCGTCGCTCGCGCCCGTCCGCAGCGGCTCACGCAGGTCGGTCTCGCGAATCGAGAACAGGCAGGTGCGGAGCTTTCCCTCCGCGGTCAGGCGGATCCGGTTGCAGTCGTCGCAGAAGGGCTCCGACACCGGGTTGACGAAGCCGATCTCCCCGTGCCCGTCGCGGAAGCGAAAGACGCGCGCCGTGGCGTGTGGATCGCGCGGGCGCTCCTCGAGGGGATGCACCGAGTCGATGATCCGCCGCAGCTCGTCGCCGGTGAGCACCGCGTCGGGTGTCCACTCGCGATCCGCGTCGAGCGGCATGAACTCGATGAAGCGCACCTGAAAGGCGGTCGAGCGCGCGAACTCGGCGAAGGGGATCGCCTCCTCCTCGGTGAAGCCGCGCATGGCCACGGCGTTCACCTTGATCGGATGCACTTCGGGGTGGCGCGCGAGCGCGTCGAGCCCCCGCAGGACCTGCGGCAGCGAGTCACGACGGGTCATCTGGAAGAAGCGGTCGCGTTGCAGCGAGTCGATCGACACGTTCACGCGCCCGATTCCCGCGGCCACCAGCGCGCCGGCGTCGCGCTCGAGCAGGTAGCCGTTCGTGGTCAGCGAGAGGTCCTCGAGGCCGTCGATTCGCGCGAGCATCCCGACGAGCTTCGGGAAGTCGCGTCGTACGAGCGGCTCGCCGCCGGTAAGTCGCACGTCGGTCACCCCGAGCCGGGCGAAGAGCCGCACGAGCCGCTCGATCTCCTCGAAGCTGAGGACCTGGGAGCGGTCGAGCCAGGGCAGGCCCTCGGCCGGCATGCAGTACTGGCAGCGGAAGTTGCAGCGGTCGGTGACCGACACGCGCAGGTCGGAGATGAGGCGACCGTGGGCATCCCGGAGGGGGTCGAGGGGCATCTTGGGGAGCGTAGCTCCAGTCGAGTGGCTCAAGTCTGCTCGACGAGCTCGAGGCCACCCACCACGTCGGCGACGCGCTCGAAGTGAGAGTCGAGCGTCCACACACTCGCCCCGGAGTGGGCCGCGGCTACGCCGATCGCGACGTCTGTGAGCGGAATGCGCCGCCCCTGCCTGACAAGCTCTCCCAGCGCTTCGCCGACGGACCGCCATACGATCGCCTCAAGCGACGCCCACGGGAGCGCGATGAGGCTCTGCCACAGCGCTTCCCTGGCCCTGCCGCGAGTTCCGGCGAGCAACTCCGCGACCACCGGCCCGCACGTCAGCATCCTCTGTTCGTCCAAGAGCGCCTTCGCCCGGGGTCGGACGCGCGGGTCGTCGCGCAGGTAGGCGATCCAGACCGACGTGTCGGCGAGGATCACCGGCGGCCGGTGCGATCCATTCGGCGCAGCTCCTCCGAGACGTCCTCGATCTCGATCTTCCCGACCAGCTCCTCGAGCTTGCGGACGGCATCGCGACGCAGGTGATCCTCGATGGCGTGCTCGACGGCGCGCGTCTTCGTCGCCCCTGGATGGCGAGCGAGCAGCGCGCTCATGAGCTCGTCGTCGAGATCGAGTGTCGTCCGCATGACATCAGCATGGCATAAGACGCCGGGACGTTCGGAGCGCCTGATGAACGTTTGGGCCCCTCGGTGAGCGCGCTCCCTCCGTGGGGATTACTCGCGCCGACTTGTCGCAGCGCGCCGGGCCGTGGCAGCCTCGGTGCCGATCGCCCCTCGCCCTACCGCTCGTCGATCGAAACGTACTCCCGCTCCCGGTACCCGCTGTAGACCTGCCGCGGGCGGGCGATCGCCTGCTCGTCGTCGCCGACCAGCTCGAGCCACTGCGCGACCCAGCCCGACGTGCGCGGGATGGCGAAGATCACGGTGAACATCGCGGTCGGCATGCCCAGTGCCTCGTAGATCAGGCCCGAGTAGTAGTCGACGTTGGGGTAGAGCTTGCGCTCGGTGAAGAACTCGTCGTCGAGCGCGCGCTTCTCGAGCTCGACGGCGATCTCGAGCTTGGGGCTCTTGCCGGTGACATCGAGCACCTGGTCCACGTGGCGCTTGATTATTCGCGCCCGCGGGTCGTAGTTCTTGTAGACGCGGTGGCCGAAGCCCATCAGGCGCTCCTCGCGGTTCTTGACACCCTCGAGGAAGTCCGGGATGTTGTCGGTCGAGCCGATCCGGTCGAGCATGCGCAGGACCTGCTCGTTGGCCCCGCCGTGGAGCGGCCCGTAGAGGGCGGAGACCCCGGCGGCGATCGCCGAGTAGGGGTCGACCTGAGTCGAGCCCACGCCGCGGACGGCGTTCGTCGAGGCGTTCTGCTCGTGGTCGGCGTGGAGGATGAAGAGGACGTCGAGCGCGCGCGCGAGTCGGTCGTCGGGCTCGTACTTCCACTCGGCCATCTTGAACAGCATCGAGAGGAAGTTCTCGGGATAGTTGAGGTCGTTGTCGGGATAGATGTAGGGCAACCCGAGGTTGTGGCGGTAGGCGAAGGCCGCCAGAGTGGGCATCTTGGCGATCAACCGCACCGCGGCCATGCACTGCTCGTGCTCGTCGTTGATGTTGTTCGAGCCGGGATAGAAGGTCGACAGGGCCCCCACCGTTGCGAGCAGCATCCCCATCGGATGAGCGTCGTAGCGGAAGGCCTCCATCGACTTCTTGATGTTCTCGTGCACGTACGTGTGGTGGGTGATGTCGTGCTCCCACCGCTCGTACTGCTGCTTGGTCGGCAGCTCGCCGTAGATCAGCAGGTAGGCGACCTCGAGGTAGGTCGAGTGCTCAGACAGCTGCTCGATCGAGTAGCCGCGGTACTCGAGGATCCCCGCGTCGCCGTCGATGTAGGTGACCTCGCTGCGCGTCGAGGCCGTGTTCTTGAAGGCCGGGTCGTAGGTCATGAGGCCGAAGTCGTCCTCGGAGACCTTGATGGCGCGGAAGTCCATGGCCCGCACCGTGCCGTCGGTGATCTCCATCTCGTACGTCTGGCCGGTGCGATTGTCGGTCACCGAGAGACTCTCCTCGGCGGTGGCGACACCCCCGCCGTCTCGGCCCTTATGGGTCTCTTCGCCTGCCATCGGTTTCCTCGCTCTCGCCTGATGCCGCGTCCGCCTAGACGTATCCGTTTTCCGGTCGGACGATACCTTGCGGTCACGAGCGCGTGGGCGGGTAGAAGCGTCTAGAGTGCTGCCCGGCGACGCCGAGAGGAGACCGAGGTGGACCTGAGCACGCTGAGCCTGGGAGAGCGGATCGCGGCCGTGAGCGGCGTGGCGCTGTTCGGGCTCCTGTTCGCCTCCTGGCTCGAGGACGAGAACGCGTGGGAGCTCTTCACCATCGTCCACGTACTGCTGGCCCTGCTGGCGCTCGCGGCGGTGGCGCTACCGCTCGCCAGGGCGGTCGGGTCCGGGCCGCGGTCGCGGGCTTCGACCCCGGCCATCCTCACCCGCATCGGCATCGTCACCCTGACGATCACCGCAACCTTCCTGCTCGAGGGTGAGGATCGTGAGGTCGGCATATTCCTGGCCGTGCTGGCCTCCGGCGGGATCCTCTACGGCGGCCTCACGACGCCGGGTGTGGAGGCGGCTCAGCCGGGGCGCGAGCGCCCGCGCCAGCGTGGGCGTGAGCGCCCGCGCCGCCCGCTCGCCACGGAGGAGTTCGAGCAACCTCCGCCCGGGATGGAGAGTCGGCGTGGCGGCGAGCGCGCGGTCGGCGGTCCGGAGCAGGAGTCAGTCCCGACCACCCGCGCTGCACCTGAGCCCCCGAGCCCTCCTCGGGAGAGAACGCTCGAAGGCGACGAGGACCTGTTCTGGAGCGAGCCGTCTTCGCCGCCGGGCCAGGGCGGGTCGACGGAGGTGCGTCCTCCGCGCCGTTCGCGGGAGCCGCCGGAGCCTCGCTAGCAAGCGGCGCCCGCCGCGAGCGTCACCGAAGCGTGCGTCTCAGTGGTGCGCCGGGACCCGCGTGCGGGCCGGGCGAGTGCGGAATCGGGCCGGGCGAGTGCGCAACCGCACGC
>JACCUC010000313.1 GCA_013812065.1 Thermoleophilaceae bacterium
GCTTCGAGGTCGAGGTCGAGGACGCCGCCGCGCGTTACGCGATGCTCGCCGTCCAGGGCCCCGACGCCCGCGCGGCGGTCGCGGCTTTGGCCGACGGCGAGCTGCCCGCCCGCATGCGCACCGCCACGCTGCGCGTAGCCGGCGCCGAGTGCCTGGTCTGCGGGACCGGCTACACCGGCGAGGACGGGGTCGAGCTGCTGACCGAGCCGGAGGACGCTCCCGCGCTGTGGGACGCCCTGGTCGCGGCCGGCGCCGCGCCCGCGGCCCTCGCCGCCCGCGACACCCTGCGCCTCGAAGCCTGCTTCCATCTCTACGGCAACGACCTCTCCGAGGACCGCACCCCGATCGAGGCCGGGCTCGGGTGGGCGTGCAAGCTCGACACCGACTTCATCGGCGCCGAGGCCCTGCGCACGGCCGGCGACCCCGCCGATCGGCTCGTGCCCTTCGCGTTCACGGGCCCCGGGATCCCGCGGCAGGGCAACCCCATCCTCGTCGAGGGCAAGCCCGCAGGGGTCGTCACGAGCGGGACGCTCTCGCCCTGCCTCGACCAGGGGATCGGGATGGGGTACGTTCCCGCGTCGGCCGCGGCGCCCGGAACGCCGATCGAGGTCGACGTACGCGGCCGCCGGCGCGCGGCCGAGGTCCGCGGGAAGCCGCTCTACCGCAAGGAGACTGAGTAAACGTTGGCCGCCGAGCAGAGCTACCCCGAGGGGCTCCTGTACCACCCCGAGCACGACTGGGCCCGCCTCGAGGGGGAGGAGGGGACCTTCGGCATCACCTGGTTCGCCCAGGACTCGCTCGGCGAGGTCGTCTTCTTCGACCCGCCGTCGGTCGGCACGCAGATCAAGAAGGACGAGCCCTACGCCGAGGTCGAGTCGGTCAAGGCGGTCTCCGACGTCATCGCTCCCCTCTCCGGGGAGATCGTCGCCGTCAACGAGGCCCTCGGGGACGAGCCGGGCGCCGTCAACGAGGACCCCTACGGCGAGGGCTGGATGGTGCGCGTGCGCCTGAGCGACCCGAGCGAGCGCGACTCCCTGCTCGACCGCGAAGCCTACGAGCAGCTCGTACAGGAGAGCTGATCACCCGCCCCGTCCGCCCGTGAGCCGCTACACCTCGATCACCGACTCCGACCGCCGCGCCATGCTCGAGACGATCGGCGCGGGCTCGCTCGAGGAGGTCTTCGCCGACATCCCGGCCGAGGTCCGCCTCGATCGCGACCTCGAGCTGCCGCCGGGCATGTCGGAGCTCGAGGTCACCGAGCACCTGAGCGCGCTCGCCACCCGCAACCGCAGCGCCGACGAGGAGGTGACCTTCGTCGGGGCGGGCATGTACGACCACTACGTCCCGGCGCTCGTCGACTCGATCACCCAGCGGTCGGAGTTCCTCACCCCCTACACGCCCTACCAGCCCGAGATCTCCCAGGGCGGCCTTCAGGTCATGTTCGAGTTCCAGACCGCGGTCTCGGAGCTCACAGGGCTGCCGGTGGCGAACGCCTCGCTGTACGAGGGACCCTCGTCGGTGGCCTCGGCGGGCTACCTGGCCAAGCTCGAGAACGGACGCGGCAAGCTTGTGGCCTCGCGCGGGTTGCACCCACACTCGCGCGAGACGCTGTCGACCTACGCCCGCGGCTTCGGCTCGCGCGTCGAGGAGACGCCCCTCGACGAGCGCGGTGCCACCGACCTCGAAGCCCTCGCCGCCGCGATCGACGACGACACGAGCGCCGTCTTCCTCCAGCAGCCGAACTTCCTCGGGACGGTCGAGGAGATCGGCCCGCTCGTCGAGGCCGCCAAGCGGACGGGCGCGCTGTGCGTCTGCGCGGTCGACCCGCTGACCCTCGGGATCCTGAAGCCGCCGGGCGAGTACGGCGTCGACGTGGCCGTGGGGGAGGGGCAGACGCTCGGGAACCGGCTCGACTTCGGCGGACCGTCGTTCGGCTTCTACGCGGCCGCCGAGCGCTACCTGCGCAAGATGCCGGGGCGGATCGCCGGGGAGACCGTCGACGTCGACGGAAAGCGCGGGTTCGTGCTCACCCTCCAGACCCGCGAGCAGCACATCCGCCGCGAGAAGGCGACTCACAACATCTGCACCTCGCAGGCGCTCAACGCACTCGCGGGGATGGTCTACCTGGCGTGGCTCGGCCGCCGGGGGATCGTCGAGCTCGGCGAGCTGATGGCGCGGCGCACCGACTACGCGCGCGAGGCGCTCGGGCTCGAGGCCATCAACCCGGGGCCGGTGGTGCGCGAGTTCGCGGTCCGGGTGCCCGACCTCGACCGCCTGATGGAGAGCGCGCGCGAGGACGGCGTCAACCCGGGCTACCGGCTCGGCCAGGACTACCCCGAGTACCCGGACGGGCTGCTCGTGGCGATCACCGAGCGCCGCACGCGCGCCGACATCGACCGCCTCGCGCGTCACGCCGCGGCGGTCCGCGACGAGGTGCCCGCGTGAGCCAGTCGAAGGTGATCGGCTTCGCGCCCGGCGGGGAGGACACGGTGACGATCTACGAGCGCTCGCAGCCGGGACGCCGCGCCTTCGTCGCCCCGCCCATCGACGTGCCCGAGGCACCGCTCGAGGAGCTCATCCCTCAGAGCGAGCGCCGAGCCGAGGCGCCCGCGCTCCCCGAGGTCTCCGAGCCCGAGATCGTCCGCCACTTCAACAACCTGTCGAAGAATAACTTCGACTTAGATACAGGTTTCTACCCGCTCGGGTCGTGCACCATGAAGCACAACCCGAAGGTGAACGAGCGGGTCGCGGCCTTTCCCGGGCACGCCCGCCTTCACCCCGCCCAGGAGGCCAGGTACGCCCAGGGGGCGCTCGAGCTCATGTCGCGCCTCGGGCGGGCGCTCGCCGAGGTCGCCGGGCTGCCGCACGTCTCGCTCCAGCCGAGCGCGGGCTCGCACGGAGAGCTCGCCGGCCTGCTGCTCACGCGCGCCTATCACGACGATCGGGGCGAGCCGCGCACCAAGGTCCTCACCCCCGACACCGCCCACGGCACCAACCCGGCGACGGTCCGGATGGCGGGCTACGAGGTGGTCAAGGTCGGCACCGCCCCCGACGGCGGCGTCGACCTCGACGACCTGCGCCGAAAGGCCGACGGCGAGACCGCCTGCCTCATGCTCACCAACCCCAACACGCTCGGCCTGTTCGACCGCAACATCTCAGAGATCGCGCGGATCGTCCACGACGCCGGCGCGACCCTCTACTACGACGGCGCCAACCTGAACGCGGTCATGGGGATCTCGCGGCCCGGCGACATGGGCTTCGACATCGTTCACTTCAACCTGCACAAGACCTTCTCCCAGCCTCACGGCGGCGGTGGCCCCGGCGCGGGGCCGATCGCGGTGTCGGACCGCATCGAGCCCTTCCTGCCGCGTCCGCAGGTGGTCGAGGTCGACCCGGGCAACGGGACGGCGCCGGTCTACGACCTCGACCTCGTCCGGCCCAAGTCGATCGGGCGTCTGCGCGGCTTCGCCGGCAACTTCGGGGTCTTCGTGCGCTCCTACGCCTACATCTGCTCGCTCGGCGGCGACGGCCTGCGCGAGGCCTCGGACGCGGCGGTGCTGAACGCCAACTACCTCAAGGCCCGTCTCGCCGAGCCCGGGATCGGCGAGCATCTGCCGATCGCTTTCGACCGCCCGTGCATGCACGAGTTCGTCCTCTCCGGGCAGGGCGCCAGGCGCAACCTCGGCGTGAAGACGCTCGACATCGCCAAGCGCCTGCTCGACCACCGCGTCCACCCGCCGACCGTCTACTTCCCCCTGCTCGTCGACGAGGCGATGCTGATCGAGCCGACCGAGACCGAGCCCAAGGAGCGCCTCGACGGATTCGTGGAGGCGGTGCGCGCGGTGCTCGAGGAGGCCGCCGAGGATCCGGAGGTCGCTCGCGGGGCGCCGTACACAACGCCGGTGAGGCGGTTGGACGAGGCCGGGGCGGCGCGCAGGCCGGTGGTGCGCCAGCCGCCTGCCGGGGCCGAGCCGCCGGGCGACCCCGGCGATGCGCGGCAGGTCACGAGTGGAAGCCTCTGAGCCGCGGCAGAGGATGGAGTCGCGAACATGAACAAGATCACCACAGTCCAGGGAGTCGAGGTCCCCTCGCTCGGCTACGGAACCTTCCGGCTATCAGACGAAGAGTGTGAGCGCGGCGTCGAGCACGCCCTCTCGGTCGGCTATCGCCACGTCGACACGGCCCAGGCCTACGGAAACGAGGATCGCGTCGGCGCGGGAATGGAGACCGCCGGCGTCCCTCGCGAAGAGGTCTTTCTGACCACGAAGCTCCAGTCCGACAGCGTGCAGCGCGACCGCGTCGGCCCGTCGACCGACGAGAGCCTGCGCAAGCTCCGAACCGACTACGTCGATCTGCTGCTCATCCACTGGCCGAGCGACGAGGTCCCGATGGCCGAGACCCTCGAGGCCATGCGCGAGCTGCGGGACGCGGGGAAGGTGCGCCACGTCGGCGTGAGCAACTTCCCGCGCTCGCTGGTCGAGCAGGCGATGGAGCACGCGACGATCTTCTGCGACCAGGTCGAGTACCACCCGTTCCTGGGCCAGAAGACGCTGCTCGGGCTCGCCGTCGAGCACGACTTCCTGCTCGCCGCCTTCGCCCCGCTGGCCCAGGGCAAGGTCATGTCCGACCCCACGCTCGAGGAGATCGCCGCCTCGCACGGCGCGACCGCCGCCCAGGTGGCGCTCCGCTGGCTGATCGCGCAGGACCACGTCGCCGCGGTTTTCAAGGCCACCTCGCCGGAGCGGATCGAGATGAACTTCGACGCGCTCGAGCTCAATCTGAGCGACGAGGAGCTGCGGCGGATCGACGGTCTCGAGCGCGGCGAGCGGGTGGTCGATCCGCCGTTCGCCCCGGATTGGGAAGAATGAATCGCAGTCGGTGCCGCTCGCGGTGTTACACTAGGCGGGCATGCCGACCAAGCATTCCCGCATCGCCATCGTGGAGGACGAGGAGCTGTCCGCCTCGCTGGCGGAGGTCTCGAAGCTTCTCGAAGGACGCAGGAGCAAGGCCGGCCTCGTGCGCGACCTGGCCATGAGGGGAGCCGAGCGCGTGCTCGAAGAGGAGAAGGGCCGCCGAGAGGCTCTCGAGCGGCTCGCCGAGTGGTCGACGACGCCGGGGGCTCTCGACCTCGACGCACTGAGAGAGGCGCGCGCGAGCTGGGGCATGCCGGACGAGTGGTGACCGACGTCGGGCGATTCGGAAGCGCCGTCGTCCTTGCGGATACGTCGGCGTGGGGCAGGGCGAGCCTTCCCCCGGTAGCAGCAGACTGGTCTGAGGCCATCCGCCGGGGCGAGATCGTGACTTCGCCGGTGGTTGAGCTCGAGGTGCTCTTTGCGGCGCGCGACGCTCCCGACATCGAGCTGCGTGAGGAGGTGTTCGCTCCCCTCCGGCGACTCGCGCTCAGTGCGTCTGTCGCCCACGCGGCCCTCGCGGCCATGCGCGAGCTTGCTGGGCGCTCTGCCGGGTACCACCGCATCCCCCTGCCTGACTACCTGATCGCCGCTAGCGCTCAGGAGTTCGGCATCGACGTGCTCCACTACGACCACCACTACGACCGCCTGGCCGAGGTCATGAGATTCGAGAGCCGCTGGATCGCGCCGCCTGGGAGCCTTTAGGCGTGCGCATCTTCTCCGGCATCCAGCCCACCGGGCGCAAGCACCTCGGCAACTACATCGGGGCGATCCGCCAGTACGTCCAGGCCCAGGAGCGGGGAGAGGCGATCCTGTGCATCGTCGACTTGCACGCGACGACCGTGCCCTACGACCCCGCGGCGCTGCGGCGGTCGGTCCTCGACACGGCGGCCATGCTGCTCGCCGCGGGGCTAGACCCCGCGCGGTGCGTGCTCTTTCGCCAGGGAGACGTGGCCGAGCACCCCGAGCTCTGCTGGCTGCTGTGCTCGGTGACCGCGCACGGCGACCTCAACCGCATGCACCAGTTCAAGGAGAAGTCGGCGCGCCACGAGCTCGTCTCGGCGGGGCTCTTCCTCTACCCGGTGCTCCAGGCCGCCGACGTGTTGGCGTACCGCGCCGAGGAGGTCCCGGTGGGAGCCGACCAGCGCCAGCACGTCGAGCTCATGCGCGACATCGCGCTGCGCTTCAACGAGCGCTTCGGGGAGACGCTCGTCGTGCCTCGCCACCGCATTCCCGAGGTCGGCGCGCGGATCATGGACCTCCAGGAGCCCGAGCGCAAGATGTCGACCACGGACTCGACCGAGCAGGGGACGATCTACGTCCTCGACCAGCCGTCGGCGATCGTCAAGAAGCTCAAGAGCGCCGTCACCGACTCGGGGCGCGACATCATCCGCTCGCCCGAGAAGCCGGGGATCTCGAACCTGATCGAGGTGATGGCGGTGATCGGCGAGACCGAGTCGGCGGACGTCGAGCTCGAGTTCGACGGGGCGGGGTACGGGAGCTTCAAGCAGGCGGTGGGCGATGCCGTCGTCGAGTTCCTCGCCCCGGTCCGCGAACGCTACGCGGAGCTGCGCGGAGACGAGGCCGCGCTCGAGGCCGTGCTCGGCGAGGGGGCGGAGCGGGCGCGGGTCCTCGCGCGCGAGACCCTTGCCGACGTGCGCGGGCGGATGGGGGTCGGGCCGCCGCCCGCCGCGGTCCCCTAGGCGCGCGAGGCGCATGGCCTTCGGCGTCGCCGGACGCGCCGAGACTCGCGCTAACCGCCGCCGCGCTCGCGAGTACCTCGCCGTCGGCGCCAGCGCCTAGGCTCCGTCCGTGGCCCTGCCTGCGCTCGAGCTCGACCTCGAGGTCTTCCACGGTCCCTTCGACCTCCTGCTCGCGCTCGTCCTGCGCGAGGAGATCGACCTACTCGAGCTCGACCTGGCCGAGGTCGTGCTCGCCTATCTCGATCACCTCGAGGGCACCGGAGAGCTCGACCTCGAATCCACGACCGAGTTCCTCGTCCTGATCGCCGCGCTGCTCGAGATCAAGTCCAGGCTGATGCTCCCGCGCGAGGAGGAGGAGTCGCTCGAGCTCGCCCCACCCGAGGCCGCCGAGGAGCTACTCGCGCGGATGCTCGAGTACGCCCGCTACCGCGGCGCGGCCGCCCACCTGCGCGGGCGGCTCGACGCCGAGCACGGCTACCGCTACCGCGCCGCGCCGCTCCCGTCCGAGCTGCGGCGCGCGCCGCTCGAAGGAGCGGGGGCGGTCTATGAGCCCGAGGCGCTCGCCCGCGCGCTCGGTGACCTGCTGCGCTCGCCGCCAGCGCTCGACGTGCGGCACATCTCGCGACCGGCGGTGTCGCTCGACCGCCGGCTCGCCCACCTGCGGGCCCTGCTCGCCGCCCGCGCGGGCGTGACCTTCGACGAGTGCGTCGAGGGCGCCGACCGCACGACCGAGGCTGTGACGCTGTTCGCCCTGCTCGAGCTCTACAAGTCCGGCGAGGCGGCCTGGGAGCAGACGGAGCCGTTCGGGCCGATCCAGATCCGCCGGGCGAAGGCGGGGGGGACCTCCCCGTGAACGAGCTCGCCCGAGTCGTCGAGGCGCTGCTCTTCCTGTCGCCCGAGCCGGTATCGCTCGGCGGGCTCGCCGACGTCTGCGAGGCGAGCGAGAGTGATGTGCTCGAGGCGCTCGCCCGCCTGCGCGAGCACTATGCCGAGGGCTTTCGCGGGGTCGTCCTGCGCGAGGTCGCCGGCGGCTTCGCGC
>JACCUC010000325.1 GCA_013812065.1 Thermoleophilaceae bacterium
CGGTCCGAACGGCGGGCGCGGCCTTGGGAGGGCGCCGGCCCGCGCTTCCGGTCGCGGGGCACCGCGCACCCCGCCGGCGTAGCGCTCGGTGAAGCATCACCGGTTCGGGCGCAGCGACTCTTCGGGCCTCGCCGCGAGAGTGTGCCGCCCCGTAGGCGCGGCGACACCCGCGAGCCGTCGCCCGTGTCGTCCGAGAAAAGGCCCACCTCCTCGAGCGCGACGCGGAGCGGCGCCGAAAGGCCGCCACTCGCGAAGACCACGCCGGTCAGAGCGAGTGCCGTGGCCACCACGAGCGCAGCGAGCTTGAGGGGCCTCGGCCGGATGCGCGGAACCCGGGGCGCCAGGGTCTCGCCCGCCGTGGGTCGTCCGTTCGCGCCCGGTCGCGGGTCGGCGTCGCCGAGCCCCACGACGACCTCCGAGATCGCCGCGAGGTGTCGCCGCTCGACGGCGGCGGCGGGCGGCTTGGAGGCGGTACGCACGAGCGCCTGTACCACCGCCAGGCGGGGATCGGCCTCGACGTCTCTACCCGCACCGGCTTGCAGCCTGTCGAGCAGGGCGTCGTCGTTCGAGTGGGCGCGCTTCATCGTCCTCTCCGGGTGGCGCCGCGGTCAGTCACTCGACAGCTCCAGCTCGAGCGCGGCGAGGCCTCGTCGCTGCAATGCCTTGACGGCACCTCGCCGCTTCCCGACGACGCGTGCGACCTCCTCGACCGTCAGATCGCCGACGATCCTCAGCAGGAGCACGCTCTGCTGGTCCGGCGATAGGCGGGCGACGAGCCCGCGGACGGTCGCCATGTCGAGCTCGCGAAACGCGTCGTCCTCGACGTCCCCGGTCGGTCCGCGATCGTGGAGCACCTCGTCGGACACCGCGTCGACCGGCCGGCGCGCGCGATGGCGACTCGCGTCGAGCAGGCGATGGTGGGCGATCGTCAGGAGCCACGCGCGAAACGCCCGCTCGTCGCCTTCGAACCGTCCGATATCGCGCACCGCCTGCAGGAAGACCTCGCCCGCCACGTCCTCGGGCTCGACCGCTCCCCGCGCACGCAGGTACGCCAGCACACGCGGGGCGAGATCCCGGTAGAGCGATGCCCAAGCCCACTCGGAGCCCGAGCGAGCGGCGACCAGCACCGCACGGAAGGCCTCGCCCGACCGCTCCGCGCCAGGGCGGCCGGCGTCGCTTGGCTCGAGCGCGGCGGCGGCTCGCGAACGGGGTTGCGGCGGCCGGTCGGGCGCCACGGCGGCCAGGAGGTGAGCGGAGAGCACCGCTCTCATCATCGGGCGTCGAGGCGCCGCGCTAAACCCGATCGCGTGGGACACGCCGACGGCTCGCTCAGGGGCTAACACGCGCGGCTGAAGGGATCCGCCCACCGGACGGATCCCCTATGCAGTCGCGCAGTTGAGGCGCCACCGGCGCCCAAGGCTTCAGGACCGCGCAGCGCGCCTGGCCTTCGCCGCCGTTCGCACACAGTTGCGGAACGCCTCGGAGCCCGGGTCGGCCCCGTCGGGGTTGGCCTGGCAGAAGCGACCGGGCGCTGTACGCGAGCGCACGTTCGGGTTGCCGCCATCCTGGTCGCCGTTCTTCGCCTGTCCGCGGGCCTTGGCGGCGAGCCGGACGCATTCCCTGAACTCGGGCGATCCGGGCTTGAGCTCCGGTTTGGACTGCTTGCAGAAGTATCCCGGGGCGCCCTGCGCTCGGGCGTTGCGGCCATCCTCTACCGCGAACGCCGGAACCGCCCCCACGGCGGCCGTTGCGGCCAACGCAGCGATCGACATGCGAACCGTCTTCAAGTTGTTCCTCCTTCGACGTGGGCGAACCGGCACCCGGCTGTTGCGCTCGCCGCTTCCATGGCGACGGCACCTTGAGACGAGGCGGAAGGTCCGCACTCCCCACGGTAAGCGCCGCAGGGCGCCGAAGGGGTACGGCCTCCGCGCGAATTTCGCGCGGCAACCGCCTCGAACGCGCGTTACGGCGCTCAGGCGCGCCGGGCGCGACCGAGCACGTGGGGCTTGATCGGCGCGAGCGCCGAGCACGGGGCAAAGGAGAAACGCCGGCAGGTCTCGATCTCGAAGCCGGCTCCCTCGATCGCCCGGGGGGTGTCCCGGTGGGTGTGACAGCCGCCCGCGATGCACGGCCAGACCACGTCAGCGGCGCGCTGGAAGCGCGCGAAAGTGGCGCCCTCCCCGCGGACGTGCTCGTAGAAGCGCAGCTCGCCGCCCGGGCGCACCACGCGCCGAAGCTCGGCGAGGGCGGCGAGCTGGCTCGGCACCGAGCAGAGGACGAGCGAGAACACGCCCGCGTCGATCGAGCCGTCATCGAGCGGAAGGCGCTCGGCGAGCCCGTCGACCACACGGACCGTCACCCGCGCCCGCGACGCGGCCTCGCGGGCGCGGGCCCGCAGGTAGGCCTCGGGCTCGACGGCGATCACCTCCTCTATGTCAGCCGGGTAGTGCCTGAAATTGAGGCCATTTCCGGCGCCCACCTCGACTACCCGCCCCGCCAGTCCGGCGAGCAGCTCGCGGCGGTGCTCCCGCTGCCCAGCGTCCTCGGCCAGAGCGCTCACGCGGTGGTAGAGGCGAGCGAAGAGGGGGTTTCGGACCGCGTCGGAGGTGCTCACCTTGTCCTCCGTGCTCCTCACGGTCGCCCGAGTACCGCCCCGAGGCGCTCGAGCGCCTCGTCGATCTCCTCGGCCGTGACCGTGAGTGGAGGGAGCAGGCGCACCGAGTCGGGCCCGGTCGCGCTGAGGACGAGGCGGTGCTCGAGCAGGGCGCGGCGGACGAGCTCGGGCGCGTCGGCCGCGGCAAAGGCGAGCATCAGCCCCCGCCCCCGCACTGCGCTCAACCCGAGACCGCGCAGCCCGGCCGCGAGTCGCTCGCCCTTCGCCGCCACCTCGCCGAGGAAGCCCTCGTCGTCGACGACGTCCAGCACGGCGGAGGCCGCTGCGGCGACGAGCGGCCCGCCCGCAAAGGTCGAGCCGTGGTCGCCCGAACGGAAGACGTCGGCGAGCTCGGCGGTGGTCAGGCACGCGCCGATCGGCAGGCCCCCGCCGAGCCCCTTCGCCACGGTCATCACGTCGGGACGGATGCCGGCGCCCTCGTAGGCCCACAGCGTGCCGGTGCGCCCCATGCCGCACTGGATCTCGTCGAAGACGAGCAGAGCGCCCGTGCGGTCGCAGGCCTTGCGAGCGGTATGGAGGACCTCGAAGGAGATCGGGTGGATCCCCGACTCGCCCTGGATCGGCTCGACGAAGACCGCCGCGGTCTCCTCCCCCACCGCGCCGGCGAGCGCTCCCGGGTCGTCACGCGCCACGACGCGAAAGCCCGGCACGAGCGGCTCGAAGGGCTCCTGCTTGGCCAGGTGCGGAGTGGCCGACAGCGCGCCCAGCGTCCGTCCGTGGAAGGCGTGCTCGAGCACGACGATCTCCCCGCGCGGGCGGTGGCGTCGCGCGAGCTTGATCGCGCACTCGTTGGCTTCGGCGCCCGAGTTGCAGAAGAAGGCCTTGCCTCCGAGCGAGCGCTCGGTCAGTCGCTGCGCCAGCCGCACGCCCGGCTCGTTGTAGAAGAGGTTCGACACGTGGAGGAGCCGCGCCGCCTGATCCTGCACGGCTTCGACAAGCGCAGGGTGGGAGTGGCCGATCTGGGACACCGAGACCCCGGCCAGGAAGTCGAGGTAGGCGTTGCCCTCCGGGTCGTGGAGCCACGCGCCTTCGCCGCGCACGAAGGCCACGGGCAGGCGCGCGTAGGTCGGCATGAGGTGGTCGCGCTCGAGGGCCTCGAGCTCGGCGATGCTGGCGGCCGCCCGCGTGCTCACGGGCATACCTTGGTGCCGATGCCCTCGTCGGTGAAGAGCTCGAGCAGGAGCGAGTGGGCGACGCGGCCGTCGACGACATGGGCGCTCGACACGCCGCTGCGAACGGCGTGGCGGCAGGCCTCGAGCTTCGGCCGCATGCCACCCGAGACCCTCCCCAGCGCGATGTCGAGCTCCTCGGCGCTCGTCTCGGAGATCAGGGTGGCGGCGTCGGGTGGGTCGGACAGCCAGCCCTCGACATCGGTCAGGAAGACGACCTTGTGGGCGCCGAGGGCCTCGGCCACCGCGCCCGCCGCGGTGTCGGCGTTGACGTTGTAGGAGAAGCCCTCCCCGTCGGCTCCGACCGAGGCGATCACCGGGATGTAGTCGGCGGCGACGTGGTTGAGGACGCCGACGTCGACGTGCTCGATCTCCCCCACGAAGCCGAGGTCGCGGTCGCCGACGATCGCCTTGCGCACCCGAAACAGGGCGCCGTCGTCGCCACAGAGCCCGACTGCCGCCTGCCCGTGGCGGCTGATCCGCAGGACGATGTCCTTGTTCTGCTTGCCGACGAGGACCATCTTCGCCACCTCGACGGTCTCCTCGTCGGACACGCGCAGTCCCTCGACGAACTCCACCTTCATCCCGAGGCGCTCCATGTAGCGGGTGATGTCGGGGCCGCCGCCGTGGACGACGACCGGATTCATGCCGACGTACTTGAGCAGGACGACGTCGCGGGCGAACTCCTCGCGCAGGCCGGGGTCGGTCATCGCGGCCCCGCCGTACTTGATGACGATCGTGCGCCCGTGGAAGTCGCGGATGTAGGGCAGCGCCTCGAGCAGGGTCGCGACCTCGCGCGGGCGCAGCTCCTCGGCGCGGAGCTCGGCGCTCACGTCGAGTACTCCGCGTTGATGCGCACGTACTCGTGGGTCAGGTCCGAGAAGAAGACCTCGGTCTCTGAGCCCGACCCGGGCACGGTCAGCTCGAAATCGACCTCGGGTGCCGCCACCGCCTGTTCGAGCGCCCGCCACTCCGCGTCCGAGAGCTCGACGACCTCACTCCCCGAGACCACCCGACGACCCTCGATGTCGAGATCGACCACGAAGGGTGCTCGCCCGGCGAGCGCCTGGCCCGCGGCCTGGAGTACGCGCCCGAAGTTCGGGTCGGCGCCGAGCAGGGCGGCCTTGACGAGCGGCGAGTCGGCGACGGCGCGCGCGACCGGCTCGACGAGCTCGCCGGCGCCGCGCACGACGACCCGGCCGACGCGCGTCGCCCCCTCGCCGTCGGCGACGATCTCGAGGGCGAGCTGGCGCAGGAGGGCGTCGAGGGCCTCCCCTAGGCGGAGCTCGTCGTCGGACTCCGGCTCCACCGCCACCCCGGCCGCGCCGCTCGCCAGGACGAAGATGGCGTCGTTGGTCGAGAGCTGGCCGTCGACCGAGATGCGGTCGAAGGAGCGCTTGACGCACACCCCGGTGAGGAGGTCGAGGGTCGCGGACTCGACCGCGGCGTCGGTCTCGACGAAGCAGAGCATGGTCGCGAAGTGCGGCGAGATCATCCCCGCTCCCTTGGCCTGGGCGGCGAGGCGGACCGTCCCCGAGGCGAGCGCGAGCTCGAGCGCCGCCCGCTTCGGGCCGCGGTCGGTGGTGAGGATGGC
>JACCUC010000334.1 GCA_013812065.1 Thermoleophilaceae bacterium
GCTTCGAGCCGGTCGAGCCGCCGCCCGCCCCGTCGAGGGCCACGCCTCCGCCGCCGGCGGGCTTGGCCCCGCTGTCTGCGCGAAGCAGGTAGGCCCCGCCCACCACGAGCAGTACGGCCGCGACCGCGTAGGCCGCCATCTGTCCCTTTCCCGAGCCGTTCATGTGACGTTCGGGACGCTAGGTCTCGCCGCGTTACAGCGGGTGCACGAGCGTTACAACCCGGTGACCACTGAGCCCCGCGGACGCGACAAATCGCGAGTGTGGTGCGCTCGTCAGGCCGCCGCCCGCCGCACGAGCGTGATCCCGTCGCGGACGGTGAGTAGTACGCACACGACATCAGGGCCGGAGCGCAACCGGTCGTTGAGCTCCATCAGGGCCCGCGTGCGTTCGTCGCCGTCATCGGCGTCGACCACTCGACGACTCCAAAGCGTGTTGTCGATGGCGATCAGCCCTCGCTCTGAGAGCTTGGGCAGGACCGCCTCGACGTAGGCGGCGTAGCTCTGCTTGTCGGCGTCGACGAAGACGAGGTCGAAGGGCCCGTCGAGCCCCTCGAGGGTCTCGAGGGCCGGGCCCACGCGCTGCTCGATCCGGTCAGCGTAGGGACTTGCATCGATGTGGCGGCGGGCGACCTCGGCGACCTCCGGGTCGATCTCGCAGGTGACGATGCTCCCGTCCGGAGGAAGGCCCGCGGCCATGGACAGGGCGGAGTAGCCGCTGAACGTCCCGATCTCGAGCACCCGGCGCGCTCCGGCGGCGAACACGAGCAGCTCGAGGAAGCGGCCCTCCACCGGGCCGGTCATCATCTGCGGCGTAGAGAGGGTGGCGCGCGTCTCCTCGGCGAGGGCGACGAGGTGCTCGGGCGGCGCGGTCGTGTGCTCCTCGGCGTAGCGCTCGACGTCGGGGTCGACGATGCCGTTCATTCCGCGTCCGGTCCCGTCGAGCCGCGCGGCCGCCGGCGGCTACTGGACCTCGAAGCCCGAAACCCCTTGGGGCTCCTCCTCATCGGCCTCCACGCTCTCCACATCGGCACTGCTCGGACCCGAGCGACACCAATCGACGAGTCGCTCGACGGCTTGGGGATCGCCCTCGAAGACGGCTTCGACGGCACCGTCGTCACGGTTTCGCACCCATCCGGCGACGCCCTGGCGCTCGGCCTCGTCACGCGTCGAGTCGCGGAAGAAGACGCCCTGGACGCCTCCGTGGACGACGACGTGCCGGCGGGTTAGGCCGTCGCTCATGGCCAAGCCTCCGTCAGACGTCCCGCGAGCGGCGCAGGGAGCGAGGGGTCAGAGATCGCCATGGAAGCGGCGGTACCCACACGCACTCGCGCGTGAACCTCAGCGCGGCCGAGCCCCCGCGAGCGTGAGTGCCCGCTCGACCGCTTCGGCGGCCGACTCCACCCGCTCGACGTCGTCGATCGCCAGCCCTGCCCGCGCGAGCTCCCAAGTGGCGATCCCGACCACCGGAGTCCCCGCCTTGAGCGCCAGCGCGATCTCCGCGAGCGTCCCGTAGCCGCCTCCGACCGCAATCACCGCCTCCCCCGACCGCACGACGAGGACGTTGCGCGCCTCTCCCAGCCCCGTGGGGATCACGACGTCGACGAACCGGTTGGCCGCCCCGCGGTCGGTTCCCGGCAGCAGTCCGACCGTCGACCCGCCCGCCCTCCGAGCGCCGCGACAGGCGGCCTCCATGACCCCGCCGAGCCCTCCGCACACGAGGACGGCCCCCGCCTCGGCGAGCCTCGCCCCCACCTGCTCGGCCATCGCCACGAGCTCCGAGCCGGCCTCGCCGGCGCCGACCACGGCGAGCTGAGGACACATGGTCGCGGCGGCTCCGTCCACTTATCGGGTCGGCAGCCCGTGCCGCGCCGCGAGCGCGAGCTTGCGCCGGCGCGAGACCACCGCCCGCCGTCCCGAGCGCCCGTAGCCGTCGCGCTCGATCTTGCGCAGGATCTCGCGGTACATGACGGCGGCCGCACGCACCGCAGGCCGTCCGCGTGCCAGCTTGCGCACGCCGGCGAGGCCCTGCTCGTAGTCGGCGTCGGCCCGGGCGATCTGCTCCCGCATGAGGCGTTCGCGGCCCTCGGCGCCGTCGCCGCCGTGGCGGTCGAGCGCCTCGCGGGGAAGGTAGACGCGCCCGCGCGCACCGTCCTCCTCGAGGTCGCGCAGGATGTTGGTCCGCTGCATGGCCATCCCCAGCGCGGCCGCATCCCGCTCGGCCGGCGCCCGCGTACCGAGCACCGCCGACATGACGACCCCAACCGTCCCGGCGACCCGATAGCAGTACTCGTCGAGGTCGGCCTCGGTGACGATGGCCCGCGCGGCGAGGTCGTCGCGCATACCACGGCAGAAGTCGACCAGGGCGGGGCGGGGAAGCGGGTGCCGGGCGTCGACCTCGGCGAGCAGGCGAGCCTCGCGGGAGCCGCGAGGGCCACCGCGAGCCCAGCGCTCGACGGCCTCGATCCGGGCCTCGGCACCCGGCTGGCCGTGGTCGACCGCGTCGTCGAGGGTCCGGAAGACGAGGTAGAGCCGGTAGACGTCGTCGCGGACCGCCGCCGGGAGGATGCGGCACGCCAGCGCGAACGTGCGCGCGACCCGGCGGGTGGTGGCACGTGCCACCTCGAGGTCGGGGTCAGGCGGCGAGCGGCGCGCGAGCACGGTCCTCCTCGATCAGCTTCGCGGTCACCTCGGCCCCGAGCACCACGCCCGGCACGCCCGCCCCGGGATGCGTCCCCCCGCCGACGTAGTAGAGCCCCGCGACCGAGCGGTCGCGGTTGGGCTGGCGAAAGTAGGCCGACTGGTGCAGGGTCGGCTCGACGGCAAAGGCGTTGCCGAGCACGGCGCCAAGCTCCGAGCGGAAGTCCTCGGGGGTCATCTGGTGCTCGACGACGATCGACTCCTCGAGCCCCTCGAGCCCGAAGCTGCGCTCGTAGTCGGCCACCAGGCGGTCGCGCAGCGGCCTGGCCTCGCGCTCCCAGTCGATCGGCGCGGAGAGGTTGGGCACCGGTAGCAGGGCGTAGATCGAGTCGCCCCCGGGGGCGGCCATGGCCGGCTCGGTCCGCGAGGGCGCGTGGACGTAGGTCGAAAGCTCGCGTGGGAGGGTCTTTCCGCGGGTGACCCCGGCGATCGTCTCGCGGTAGTCGCGCCCGAGCAGGAGCGTGTGGTGGAGGAGCTTGCGCTGCGGGCGGTCGGTCCCGAGGAAGAGGAGGTAGCACGACATGGTCGGCCGCAGGCGTCGCAGCGGTGGGCGGCGGCCGAGGAGCTCGTGGGTCGAGAGCACGTCGGCGTTCGAGACGACGACGTCGGCGCCGATGCGCTCGCCGCCCGCAAGCACCACGCCCGTGACGCGCCCCGCTCCCCCGCGCCGGTCGCTCGCGCGCTCGATGCGCTCGACCGCCGCTCCGCAGCGGACCTCGAGCGGACGCGCCATGGCCTCGACGAGCGAGTAGGTGCCGCCCTCGGCGTACCAGCCGCCGTCGAGGACCTGGAGGTAGACGAGCGCGGCGTAGATCGCGGGCACCCGGAACGGATCGCCACCGATGAACAGCGAGTGGAAGGAGAAGGCCTCGCGAATGCGCGGGTGCTCGAAGTGGCGCGCCACGAAGCGGTGGAGCCCCGTGGCGGCGCCGAGGCGCAGCATGGTCGGCAGCAGTGCGGCGAGGTCGCGCGCGCGCAGGAAGGGCTGGCGGCCGGCGGCGAGGATGCCCTGCTCGTAGATCGGCTTGACCGCCGCGAGAAAGCCGTCGAGGGCGGTGGCGTCGCGGGAGGAGAACCCGGCGATCCCTTCTCTCAGGCGGTCGCGGTCGCTCGTGAAGTCGAGCTCGCGCTCGTCGTCGGCCCAGCGGATCCGGTAGAGCGGATCGAGGCGCCTGAGGGTGACCTCGCGGTGGAGGTCGAGCCCCGCGGCGGCGAAGGTCTCCTCGAGCGTCCACGGCATGGTGATGAGCGAGGGACCCATGTCCCACGTGTAGCCGGCGTCCCGGAGCTGGTACGCGCGCCCGCCCGGGCGCTCGCGCCGGTCGACCACGGTTACCTCGTGGCCCGCCCCCTGAAGGCGGAGCGCAACCGCGAGCCCGCCGAGCCCGGCGCCGACGACGACGATCCTCATCGCGGACGAGGTGTGAGCTGTCGGTTCATCCTGTGGCCACTACGCAGCGGGGCCCGGCGCCGGATCGCCGACCCGTCCGGTCAGCGCACCACGAAGTTGACGAGCCGCCCCGGTACGACGACGGTCTTCACGATCTGGCCGCCGTCGAGCTGAGCCGCCACCTTCTCCGAGCCGAGCGCGAGCCGCTCCTGGTCCTCCTGCGATGCGTCGGCCGGCGCGGCGACGCGGTCGCGCAGCTTGCCGTTGACCTGAACGATGAGCTCGAAGGTCTCGCTGGTGAGCAGGGCCGGGTCGGCCTCCGGCCACGGCTGCTCCCAGACGCGCGCGCCGGTGAGCAGCTCGTAGACCTCGCTCCCGAGGTGAGGGGCGAAGGGGAAGATGAGCGAGCCCGCCGTGGCCACGGCGAAACGCAGCTGCGGGGCGCCCGCGGGCCTGGCCGCGAGCTCGTCCTTGTAGCGATAGGCGTCGTTGACGAGCTCGATGACCGCGGCGATGGCGGTGTTGAAGGCGAAGCGTTCGCCGAGGTCCGAGGTCACCTTGCCGATGGCCCAGTGGGCCTTGCGCAGGAGTGCTGTGGGCTCTGCGAGGTCGCCGTCGCCCTCGCTCGGCGTCTGCTCGGCCACCTCGTCGGCGAGCCGCCAGAGCCGCGCCAGAAAGCGATGGATCCCTCCCACTCCCTCGTCGGACCAGTCGGCATCCTGGTCGGGGGGACCGATGTAGAGGATGTAGCAGCGGGCCGTGTCCGCCCCGTAGCGCTCGACGTAGTCGCGCGGGGATATCACGTTGCCCCGCGACTTCGCCATCTTCGCGCCCTCGCGCGTGATCATCCCCTGGGTGAAGAGGCTGGCGAACGGCTCCTCGAAGCCGAGCAGGTCGAGATCGGCGAGCGCCTTGGTGAAGAAGCGCGCGTACATGAGGTGGAGGATGGCGTGCTCGACCCCCCCGATGTACTGGTCGACCGGCATCCAGTAGTCGCCGATCTCGCGGTCGAAGGCCGCCTCGGCGTTGCGCGCGTCGCAGTAGCGCAGGAAGTACCACGAGGAGTCGACGAAGGTGTCCATGGTGTCGGTCTCGCGCCGGGCCGCGCCGCCGCAGCTCGGACACTCGGTCTCCACCCATTCGGTCGCGGCGGCGAGCGGGGACCGGCCCTTGGGCGCGTAGTCCTGGACGTCGGGGAGCTCGACGGGTAGCTCGTCGTCTGGCACGGCCACGAGCCCGCACCGCTCGCAGTGGACGATCGGGATCGGGCAGCCCCAGTAGCGCTGGCGCGAGATGAGCCAGTCGCGCAGGCGGAAGCTGACCGCCGGTCGGCCTAGGCCTTCCTCGGCCAGCCAGGCGACGATCTCGTCGAAGGCATCTCGATTGTGGCGGCCGTCGAAACGACCGGAGTTGACCATCTCGCCATCACCTGTGTAAGGCAGGTGGACTGGATCTTCGCCCCCCTCCTCGCCGGGCGCCCGCACGACCTCCCGAACCGGCAGCTCGAAGGCCTGGGCGAACTCGTGGTCGCGCTCGTCGTGAGCGGGGACGGCCATGATCGCGCCCGTCCCGTACTCCATCAGCACGTAGTCGGCAACGTAGACCGGGATCTGCTCGCCGTTGACCGGGTTGGTCACCGTTCGTCCGAGCGGGATCCCGGTCTTCTCGCGCAGCTCGGAGCCGCGCTGCTCGGGCGGCTCGGCGACCGCGCGGTCGACGTAGGAACGCACCTCGGGCGAGTCGTTCAGCTTCAACACGTCGGGATGCTCGGGAGCGAGCACGAAGAATGTCGCTCCGAAGAGCGTGTCCGGCCGGGTCGTGAACACCGGATAGTCGGTGCCGAGCTCCTCGCAACGGAAGACGACCTCGGCACCGTGCGAGCGGCCGATCCAATTGCGCTGCATGGTCTTGACGTGCTCGGGCCAGTCGAGCGAGTCGAGGTCGTCGAGGAGTCGGTCGGCGTAGTCGGTGATGCGGAAGAACCACTGCTCGAGCTGCCTCGCCACCACGGGCGTGCCGCAGCGCTCGCACACCCCGTCCCGGGCCTGCTCGTTGGCGAGCACGGTCTCGTCGGTCGGACACCACTTGACCGCCGCGTCGCGCCGGTAGGCGAGCCCGCGCTCGAACAGCCGCAGGAAGATCCACTGGGTCCAGCGGTAGTAGTCGGGCTCGTGCGTGCCGAACTCGCGCGACCAGTCGATCGAGATGCCCCACGAGCGGAATTGCTCGCGAAACTGGGCGATCGAGGCTTCGGTCGACTCGCGTGGATGGCGACCGGTCTTGATGGCGTGGTTCTCGGCCGGCAGCCCAAAGGCGTCGTAGCCCATCGGGTGCAGCACGCGCTCGCCGCGCCGGCGGCGAAAGTGGGCGATCGCGTCGCCGATCGAGTAGCACTTGAGGTGCCCCATGTGCGGCTCGCCCGAGGGGTAGGGGAGCATCTCGAGGACATAGGACTTGTCGGCCGCCGCCGCGGGCAAGGAGGCCGCGGGCTCGTTCGAGACCTCCCACGTGCGCTCCTGTGCCCAGATGCGCTGCCACTTGGGCTCGATCTGCGTGGGGTCGTAGCGGCGCATCGCGATGAGCAGGTTATCGGCGGGCGGGTGATCTTCTGCGCGCATCGGGCACCGCGCGGCCGGGGTGCGGACGGCTCGGCGCTCCGGTTGCCTCATCCCTCGATGGGAGGCCGCAGTCGCTTCGAACCAGCAACGTCCAGGGAGGTGCGGTACGAGGATCAGCTCAAGCGGATCTGTGCCCGACGCGCCGGACAGCGTGCAGCCGACGCGGCAGGTCAAGCCGGAGGAGTAGGGCTATCGGATGTCAGGGCGACGCCTCCGGGCGGTCGATGAGCTCGCGCATGGGAGCTATCCGGCGTAAGTCGGACATACGGACGACCTCGCCGGGTTACCCGGATGTCCTCCCCCGCGGCCGCGCGCTCGAGATACCAGCCGAACCGGTTGCGGACCTCGTGAGCGCCGACGACCGTCTCGCGACGGTTGTCCTGAGTGGAGCTAGTCGGACTCGAACCGACGGCCTTCGCGCTGCCAGCGCGACGCTCTCCCAGCTGAGCTATAGCCCCAGGAAGCTCGTAGTCGGCCGCCCAGTGTAGCGCGGCGCGCTGGCCGTTTCGGGGTGGATGAAGGCGAAGGTGGATCGCCCGCATGTCTTGGACGAGCTCGATCGGAAGCAGGTAGCAGCGGTCGAGATCCTCGCAGTAAGCGGCCACGGCGTCGATCTCGTCGGCGCCGTAGGCCGCTCGCACTTCGCGGGTCTTGGTCAGGTACGACGTCCGAAGGTTGACCACCACGACGCCCCCTCGAACCCCCGCCCACTTGCACTGGACCCGCAGCACTCGACCTCCCACTTCGAACGCCAGGTCGTAACGCCCGTGCTCGGTCATCGGCCGAAGCACCGGGACGCCGAGACATGTAGCGGCCGTGGCGACCTTCAGCTCGGCGATCGCGCCCTTCTGGTTTGGGTTGTCGAGCGACACGAACACACGTTCGCAGGTGCTTCGGACGGAAACTACTCCACCGACCGCGCCGGCGCCTCGCCCCACAGCTGCTCGAGCCGGTAGAACTCCCTCGCCTCGTGGGTGAACACGTGGGCCACGCAGTCGAGGTAGTCCATGAGGATCCAGCGGGCCTCGCGCTGGCCCTCGACGCGGCGTGGAAGCAGCCCGTGGTCGTCCTTCAGCCGCAGGTAGATCGCGTCGTGGATGGCCTTGGTCTGGCGCTCGGTGTTGCCGCTGCAGACAACCAGCGTGTCGGTGTAGGCGACGAGGCCGCGCAGATCGACGAGGCGGATGTCGAGGGCCTGGCGGTCGGAGGCGATATCTGCGATCCGCTGGGCGAGCGCGAGGCTGTCGAGAGCGCCCGCGTCCGCCAGAGGCACCTCGCCGGCGCGCCGGGGACCGCGTGCGGCGTCCGGGGCGCTCACCGCGTCCCCACCCTCGCGCGATAGAGACCGCGCTCGGCGATCAGGGCCAGCACGGCGTCGGGCACGAGGTAGCGGACCGGAAGGCCGTCGGCCACCCGCCGGCGCACGAGCGTCGAGGAGACATCGATTCGCGGCATCGAGAAGAACCCCAGCCGCTCCGCGCCGGCCAAGCCCTCGAGTCGTGCACGCACCGCGTCGGGCCCTAGGTCCGCACGTTCCACGACCGCCACCTCGGCGAGCCCCAGCACGGCCTCCGGGTCACGCCAGCTCCGCAGCTCGGCCGCCTGGTCGGCGCCCAGGATCAGGACGAGCTCCTCGTCCGCTGCGCGCTCTTCGCGCAGGGCGCGCAGAGTGTCGACCGTGTAGGACGGCCCCGGGCGGTCGATCTCGACCCGCGAGCAGGCGAGCCGGTCGTCGTCGGTCGTCGCGGCCTGGCAGAGATCGAGGCGAGTCTGCGCCCCAGGATCGTCTCCGACCTCTCGATGCGGCGCCTCCCTCACCGGCACGAGCAGGACCTGATCGAGCTCGAGCCGGACACAGGCCTCCTGCGCGCACACCAGGTGGCCGAGGTGGGGCGGGTTGAACACGCCGCCGAGGATGCCGAGCCGCAAGCGCTAGCGACCTCCGCCAACTAAGCCCGGGTGTGCCCCGCGCCTTCGACCACGTACTTGAAGGTGCACAGCTCGCGGAGGCCGATCGGTCCGCGCGCGTGAAGCTTCTGGGTCGAGTTGCCGATCTCGGCACCCAGGCCGAACTCGCCGCCGTCGGTGAACCGCGTCGAGGCGTTGACGTAGACGCAGGCCGCATCGACCCCGCCTGTGAACGCCCGCGAAGCCTCGACCGACGAGGTGACGATCGCCTCGGAGTGGCCGCTGCCGTAGCGGTTGACGTGCTCGATCGCCTCCTCGGTCGAGTCGACCACGCCCACGGCGAGCACGAGGGCCAGGAACTCGGTGGCGAAGTCGTCCTCGGTCGCGTCGAGGAGCGAGTCCGCCACCGACCCCGCGAGCGCGCGGGCGCGCCCATCCACGCGCAACTCGACGCCCGCGTCGTGCAGGTCGGCGAGTACGCGGGGGAGGAAATCGGGAGCGGCGTCGCGGTGGACGAGCAGGGTCTCGGCAGAGTTGCACGTGCCCGGGCGCTGGAGCTTGGCGTTGAGGACGATCGCCCGCGCGGCCTCGAGGTCGGCGCTCGCGTCGACGTAGACGTGGCAGTTGCCCGCCGCGGCGTAGATCACGGGGACGGTCGCGACGGCGGAGAGCGCCGCCTTCAGCCCTTCTCCGCCGCGGGGGATGATCAGATCGACCGACTCCGAGTGGGTGGCGAGCTCGGCGAGCTCCTCGTGCCCGCCGCCCGCGACGAGCGAGATCGATCCCTCCGGCAGCCCGGCCGCGGCGACCGCCTCGGCCGCCACCGCGGCGAGCACGGCGTTCGAGTGCCCGGCGATCGATGAGCCACGGAGGACGATCGCGTTGCCCGACTTCAGGCACAGCGCCGAGCAGTCGATGGTCACGTTCGGCCGCGCCTCGTAGACCACGGCGACGACCCCGAGCGGCACGCGCACCTTGCGCAGGTCGAGCCCGTTGGGCAACCGGCGCGCCTCGATTCCCTCGCCGACCGGGTCGGGCAGGGCGGCGATGCGGCGGACGTCGACCGCCATCCCCGCGAGGCGGGTCGGGGTCAGAGCGAGCCGGTCGAGCAGCGCCTCGCCGAGACCGCCCTCGGCCCCGGCCTCCAAGTCGCGCGCGTTGGCCTCGAGCACCTCACCGGCGCGCTCCTCGAGGGCGTCGGCCATGGCCAGCAGCGCGGCGTCCTTGGCGGCTGAGTCGAGCCGCGCGAGCGCGTGCGAAGCGCGCTTGGCCTCGGCGCAGATCTCGGCGACGGAGAAGGTCTCGACGGCCATGCCGGTCAAGCGTACCCGTCGGGGAAGCCGAGATGGCGGGACGCGACCGAAGCGACTGCGCCGAGTGACAAAATCGTCGCGATGTTGGTTGAGCTTCGTCACGCTCGAGGCTAGTGCCGTCGCAGGCGTCGGCGTACGTTCGGCGGTGTGATTCATGACCGCCGGACGACTCCCAAGCGAGAGCATCCCGGGCTGGGAGAAGCAGAGCTACACCGAGGCCGATGTCCACGCCAAGCTCTTCGAGCCGGACATGGCCGCCCTCGGCTACCCAGCTCGCACAAGTACGGAGGCAGAGGGCGAGCACTTCCTCGAGCAACGCCGCCTCGCCGTCCACCGTCTGAGGAGCCGCCAAGAGCGCGGGTACTACGACGGTCTCTACCTGATCGGCAACTCGCCGATTGTGCTCTGCGAGGTCAAACGCTACGACGCCATCGACTCCGAGCGAGCACTGGCCCGGGCGGTCGATCAGCTCAAGTCCTACGCGGTAAGCGGAGACTTCGCGTCTCCCCCGCCTTTCCTGCTCCTCTACTGCGGAAAGCCGGAGCTGACCCGTTTCTTTCGCCGGCGCGAGATGGCTGAGACCGCGGTAGCGACAGCCGACGCCTACGAGCTCCTGCCCGACGTCTGGAGCTGGTCGAGGGTCAAGGACGCCCACGTGCGCGGGCGGTTCGCCGAGGAAGTGGTGGGTCGGGAGCGGCTGCTCGAGATTCTCCTCCACCATCTCGACCGGCTCGAGGATGATCTGCGCGCGCCGGTCACCCACGCCGTCCAGCTGGTCGCCGCCAAACAACCTCCGGGCCTCTTGACCGACTTCGGGGGCTGGCTTCAAGCCAACCCGGCCGCGCTGGCACGGGTGAAGACGCTTTACGAACGCAAGCTGGCCGAAGTTCAGCGCGCGGATGCGCGACTCGTGGTCGAGGAGATGGTGACCCAGGCCGCGCTCAACCACCTCAACAAGGTGTTCTTCCTCAATCTCTGCGAGGACCGCAACCTCCGCGGCTTCTACCGCATTCTGAGGGAGTTCCTGCCCGCCACGCGGTCAGAGACGACCCCGACCACGGCAGCCGTCTTTCTCACCCTTCTCCGGCGAAAGATCCGCGATCAGGCCGGCCACTGGCGGACCGAGGAGGAGATGGCCTACCGCGCGCTGCGCGCCGACCTCGCAACCGACGTCCGCGAGCACGTCATCGAGCAGAACAACTGGTGGCAGCTCATCCGCGTCGCCTTCGATCTCGCGGAGGAGCATTTTCCGCTCGTCTACCAGGACGATGCCTACGACTACTTCCAGCCTCATACGAGCACGCTTGCCGAGCTCGTCTACGACCTTTCGACCAAGAGCTTCGGTGGCCTCACGAACCGGCACGTCGGCGACATCTATCAGGGCCTCCTCTCGTCCCGTCGCCGCGGAGCCTCCGGCCGGAGCGGCCGCCAGCGTCAGCAGTCGAAGCTCGGCGCCTTTTACACGCCGCATGGCGACGTCGAGTACATGGTCTCGAGACTGAACCTGCGGCGCGACTCCGTGGTGCTCGATCCCTGCATGGGCTCCGGCCACTTCCTCGAGGGTCTTTACAACGAGCTCCTCGACCTCTACGCCTCAGAGGGATACTCGAAGTCCGACGCCTTTCGGCAGGTGGTTGGCAGACAGCTCTTCGGCGCCGACATCGACACCTTCGCGACCTCGCTGGCTGCGATCCGGCTGTTTCTGCTCGACGAGGAAGAGACCCGGGAGCCGCCGAATCTGTTCGTCCACGACATGCTGCTCCACTCGCCTGAGCGCCCCGGCACGGAGCTGTTCTCCAACGAGGTCCTCCAGGCCGAGGGACGCGAGCGAGCGCTCGCCGAGCGAGTCGTGGGCGCCGATCCGGGCGTCGACGCGCTCGCCCCGATCGACGAGGTCGAGTTCGACGCCGTGGTGGGCAACCCGCCCTACGGCGCTCGCAAGCCGGCCTACAAGGTCCCCGTCTACCGCCGCCTCTACGGTCGCAGCCAGGGCGACCTCGCAGCGGGAAGCGTCGGAACCGGCGACGCCGACAGCTACTCGATGTTCTTCGCCAACGGCGTTGAGCGGCTGCGCGAGGGTGGGCGCCTGTGCCTGATCACCAACGACAGCTTCCGCTCCCTCACCACCCACGCCGCGCTCCGCCGGCGGATCCTCGACCGCTGCAAGATCGTCGAGATCCTGCTCACGGACACGAAGCACTTCGAGGGCGTCAGCTTCCAGTTCGCCGGCATGGCGATCACCACGCTCGAGAAGTGCTCCGACGCCCAGGCGCGGAGCGACAACGTTATGCGTCTCGTCGACTACGTGCGCGATCCGGCCGACTTCGCCGGTCCACCGCCTGAGCAGGTGATGGAGCTGCGCCAAGCCGAGTACGAGGCGCTTCCCGAGACGCCGTTCTTCGTCGGGGTCCCGCGCGAGCTGTTCGAGGCGGCGAAGCGGTCGCTACGGGTACGGGATGTCGCGCGGGGCCGGCAAGGCCTCGCGACCGCGGATGATAAGCGGTTCCTCGCTGGCATCGGCGCGCCCGCCTCCGGGCTCCCTCGGGTGATCGACGCAGGTCGCCACCGCCGTCGAGCCGGACGAGCAGGCGGGCGGGATCGCCACCGGCAAGCCTCATTGGGTCCCCTTCGCCAAGGGCGAGGGCTTCGGCGAGTACTGGCGCCCGCCACGCATCGCCGTCGATTGGTCCCAGGCATCGGTTGCGGAGCTTGAGCAACGGGGCGCCCTTCCTGGGGGCACACCACGGAAGGCCTATCTTCGCAACAGATCCTTCTACTTCCAACCCGGCCTTACCTACTCGGTTATCTCGAGCGGCCGCGTCTCCGCCCGCCTCCTCCCCGCCGGCTCGGTCTTCGGTCACAAGGGGAGCGCCATCTTCGTCGAGGACGCCGGCACGTCGGAGCTGTTCCTGCTCGGCTACCTCAACTCGGCCCTGGCCACCTACTTCATGAAGAAGCTCGTCAATACGACCGCGACCGCCGACATCGGCTACCTCGAGAAGCTGCCCTACCGGCGGCCGGGCAAGGACCTCGAGCAGGCCGTGGTCGCTCGCGTCGACCGCATCGTCTCTGCGCTACAGGATGACTTGGACCCCGACGTCACATCCCTCTGCGAGGAGATCGACGACCTGATCTTCGACCTCTTCGAGGTGCGCGCCGGCCGGGGCGAGGTGCGGCGCTTCCACCGCACCGTCGGCCGCGCCGAGCCGCTACCCGAAGCGGTCGATCAGGCCGCGCGCGTATAGAGCGAGACGTGCGGACGACCGCTGAGCCCGAGACGATCAAGCAGCGCGCGCAGCTCCCCCTCGCACTCCTCAGTCGCCAGGAGATCGGGGGGAGAGCTCGGCCCCTCCCGGCATGCGGCGCGAGGAGAGCTCGACCAGGCGCTCCCGAAAGGCCTCCGAGGTCAGGTCCTCGGGCACGACGACTGCGCCGAGCCACGTGACGCCGCCCGGACCGGATGCACGCACGGTGCCGTCCTCGGCGCACTCGACCGGCCAGCCCTGGCTTCGGTAGTGGGCTTCGAGACGGCTAACGAGTTTCAGTCGTTCACTGTCCACGAGCGCGTAACCTTGGCGGCCCGCGCGGACGGAACGCCCACGTCCCCTCAGTCCAGCACGAAGTAGTCGCGGTGTACGGCCGCGGCGCTCGGGCGAGGGACGACCGTCTGCACGTCGGCGGTCTTGAGCCCCTTGATCCGGCGCAGCTCGCCGGCCGAGTAGTTGACGATGCCCTTGCCGATCGGGCGCGCGCCGTCGGTGGCCACGACGACCGCGTCGCCGGCACTGAAGTCGCCCTCGACCCCCCGCACCCCCACCGGCAACAGGCTCGTCCCCCGCTCGCGCAGCGCGCGCTCGGCGCCCGAGTCCACGAGCAGCCGCCCGTGGCTCGGCTTCGCGTACTTGAGCCACAGCTTGAAGCTCGAGACTCGCGTCGACTGGGGATGGAAGTGCGTGCCGATCCGCTCGCGGCGGCGGGCGGCGAGGAGCGCGCCCGGCCGCAGCCCGTTGAGGATCGTCGTCGGGATGCCGGCGGCGGTGGCCATCTCCGCCGCCACGACCTTCGACCGCATCCCGCCCGAGCCGAGCAGCGTGCTTGCGGCGCCGATCTGGAGGTCTCCGAGCGCCTCGAAGTCGGACACCTCGGATACGACCTCGGCCGTCGGGTCGCGGCGCGGGTCGGCGGTGTGGAGCCCGTCGGTGTCGGTGAGCAGCAGCAGCAGCTCGGCGCCGATCAGGATCGCCACCTGCGCGGCCAGGAAGTCGTTGTCGCCAAAGGAGATCTCGTCGGTGGCGGTGGTGTCGTTCTCGTTGATCACCGGCACGACGCCCCAGGCGACCAGGCGCCGAAGCGTCCCGCGCGCGTTGAGGTAGTGCGTGCGCGCCGACATGTCGAAGAACGTGAGGAGGACCTGGGCGCTGGGCACGCCATGGGCGTGCAGGAGCTCGTCGTATATGCGGTAGAGCTTGCCCTGCCCGACCGCGGAGGCCGCCTGGAGCTCGTCCATCGCACGAGGGCGGGCGGCGAGCCCCATGACGCCCATTCCCCGCGCGATCGCGCCCGAGGTGACGATGACCACGGCGTCCCCGCCGGCGTGCAGCTCGGCCACCTCGGCGCAGATCCGCTCGATGACCTCGGGGCGCACGGCCGCGGCAACCTCTGAGACCACGCTGGAGCCGAGCTTGACGACGACGGGGGCCACGGCGGGAAGGTTAGGTGTTGGGGCGTGATATCCGTAACCGCATGACCGGCTGGTCCATCCGTGAGGGAAATCGCGACGACATACCGGCGCTGCTCGAGCTGTGGAGGATCGCCGGAAGCGTTCCCACGCCGAGCGACCACAGCGATTCGCTCGCGACCCTCGTCGAGCACGATCCCCGAGCACTCCTCGTCGCGGAGTCGGACGGGACGCTCGTCGGCTCGATCATCGCCGCCTGGGACGGTTGGCGCGGGAGCTTTCATCGGCTGGCCGTGCAGCGGGGGTGTCGCCGCCGTGGGCTCGCCACCGAGCTCGTGCGGATCGGGGAAGCCCGCTTACGGGACCGGGGAGCCGTTCGGCTGGCCGCGATCGTGGCCAGGGACGAAGAGGCCGCGCTCGAGTTCTGGGCGGCGCAGGGCTACCGGTTCCAGCCCGATCACCTGCGGTTCACCTCGGACCGCGGCTGACGATTCAGCGCAGCGGCGCGCCGGGGTCGAGCTCGAAGACCGTGCCCGCGATCTCGACGTCGTCGCCCCGCTCGAAGCCCGCGCCCTCGAGCGCGCGGATCACGCCCATCCCGCGCAGGCGCTCCTCGAGGTAACGAAGGGCGTCGGGGTTCTCGAGGTCGTGCCGGGCGAGCAGGCGCTCTACCCCCGGCCCGGTGACCCGGAAGGCCCCCTCGCCCTTCGCCTCGACGCTGAACGACTCCCCCCGATCCGGGCGGTAGACGCGGTGGGCGGCGGGTGTCTCGGCGCCGGGCAGGGCCGCGCTCGGCGGCGGCTCGGCCGGCACGGCGCGCAGGATGGCGCTCGCCAGCTCCTCAAGCCCGCTCCCCGTCGCGGCGGAGGTCACGACGACGTCCAGCGCCGCTTCCCCGAGCCGCTCCCGCCAGGCCGCCGCGGCGGCGCGGGCGTCCTCCTCGGGGACGAGGTCGGCCTTGGACAGGCAGAGGACTCGCGGGAATCGCTCGAGCCCCGCCGCGTGGCCCGCGAGCTCGGCTTCGACGGTGGCGTGGTTGGCCACCGGGTCCGAGCCGTCGACCGGCGCGAGGTCGAGCACGTGCACGAGCAGCCGGGTGCGCTCGACGTGGGCGAGGAAGTCGTGGCCCAGGCCGGCGCCCTCGTGGGCGCCCTCGATCAGGCCGGGGATGTCGGCGACGACTAGCTGGCCCTGCTCGTCCCCGAGCACGCCGAGCACGGGCTCGAGCGTGGTGAACGGGTAGTCGGCGACACGCGGCCGAGCACGCGTGAGGCGCGCGAGCAGCGAGGACTTGCCGGCATTCGGAAGCCCGACGAGGCCCGCGTCGGCGAGCAGCTTGAGCCGCAGCTCGACCCAGCCCTCCTCGCCGGGCAGTCCGCGCTCGGCGAAGCGCGGCGCCTGGCGCGTGGGCGTGGTGAAGTGGCGGTTGCCCCGCCCCCCGAGGCCGGAACGGGCCACGACCGCGCGCTGACCGGGGC
>JACCUC010000020.1 GCA_013812065.1 Thermoleophilaceae bacterium
CCTCTGGACACCGCCGACTCCGGCCTCTCTGCTCGGAATCCCTTGATCAGGCGCTGGCCGTGGAATCGATCATCCAGGGGGCGGTCCCCGGTAGATAGCGAGGTTGGCGGTCAGCCGGCCGGCGCAACTGGGCTCGACCCGGCTGGTCCTGCTCGCCCGCTGGTTACCGTTGGGATAGCCGACGAACCTGACGCGGCTGTAGTACGTGTCCACGACGGGGCCGTCGCTACAGCCGGTGAAGTTGCGGTCGCGGAAGTGTGCGTTGGTCGAGGAGATCACGTACTTGCAGACGTCGTTGACGAACGACCAGCGGTGCGACACCTTGAACCACCCGGTCGACCTGTACGCGAAGTTGCGAAACCACGCGTTGTTGGTCCCGATGCAGGCGCCGTTCGAGTTCCAATCTGCGCCGGATCGGACTGAGTTCACCACCCTGCGGGTGCGGCGGTCGAAGTACCACGCCTTTGCGTAGCCGCTCCACTGGTATCCGCGCGCGAGGGCGCGCACGCCCTCGCTCCCTACCGACCTTGCGTCGCCGCTCTGCGGCTTTTCGCGTGCCGAACCCTCAGCCGACCGGGGAGGAACGCCTCGCTCGTAGGTGGCGCGGCACGAACGTGGGTTGAGCGAGAGCTGTCGGAGCTCGATCGCGCGCTCGTGGCGAGCGAGCGACAACGAGGCCCGAGGCATCCGGCAGGAGTTTCCGTTGCGACCCGCGGCGGCCGCATCGCGACGGCCCTGGACCACGAAGCGGGTCGAATCCTTGAGCGGATATGGCTGTGTCGCCGCAACCGACTCGCCGTTTGTGGCCGCCCCAACCGAACCCGGGAGAACCAGCAGCAATCCCGTAGCCAGGCCGATGCCGTGGATGAATCGGCGCTTTCTCATGTCGCTCCTCACTTTGGTGTCTGCTTCGTGACGCTCGCGGGCGTAAACACGCGCGGCCGGCCAGCGTATTGGCGTGGCCGGAATCATTCGCAGGTTCGCATGCCAGGGTCGCTCGGTTGGCCGTGAACGAGCCGGACGGGTTCCGCGGACGGTCGGCTTGCTCGGCTAAGATCGTGTGCGTTCGTCGATCCAGGCTCGGACTTCGTCCGGCTCCGCGGCGCCCGCCGCTACCCGCTCGACCATCTCTACGTCGCGCTCGGTGGCTGGTTCTCCCCATCGATGCCCGTTGCGCTCAAGGAACAAGATCGTCAGCGCAAAGGCCACTCGCTTGTTCCCGTCGGGCAGCGGATGGTTGCGCGCGAGCCGTTCGATGAGGATCGCCGCCTTGTCGATGAGCCGGGCGTACGCGTCGTAGCCTCCGAAGCTCGCGAAGGGCGCCGCGAGGGCTGACTCGGCAAGACCCAGATGGGGGAGTCGGCGAATCGCGGCCTCATCGACCTCGAGAACGACCGCGGCCGCCGCGACGAAGTCGTCGACGGCCGGAGCCCAGTCCAGAGACACCCGGGTCGCTTTAGCGACCGAGGCGCTCGAACGCCTCCTGATAACGGCGGATGATCCTTCGAACCGCTGTCGAAGTGTCGGACGTCACCTCGGACGAGGTCTTAGGGGGCTCTAAATCACGATTGGGGGGTGGAGGCGCGGGAGCCTGTTTGCGAGCGTCTCCGCCGGTGGGTCTTGCTCGAGTCGTCCCCATGGGACCGATGGTAACGCGGAGTGAGCCGATACCCACGTCGTACCAGCCCTGGGCGACCGTCAGGGCAAGAGAGTCGCGCGCGGTTCGCGGGTCGAGGAAGTGCGGGGGGGCGAACGAGGGGGTGACCGGCATTGGCTTCTGAAGCCATGCCCACCGTCAGGCGGTTCTATGGCATCGTGATCGCGATGTTCTTCGATGACCATCCCCCGCCTCACTGCCACGCTCGCCATGGCGGGGACAGGGCGCGGATCGACATCGCGTCTGGCGGGGTCCTTGACAGACGGCTGAGGCCGCGCTCGAGCGCATCGAGGGGTTGCCGTGATGGCGCCTGACGTCAAGGCCGCGATCCCGCTCGCGCCGTACGTGATTCGCGTCGTCTTTGCCGACGGCGCTGTCCGCGACGTCGACATCGAACCGCTGCTCGGCGGCGAGGTCTTCGCCCCACTGCGCGATCGCTCGGAGTTCGAGCGGGTGACGGTCGACGAGGAGCTGGGAACGATCGCCTGGCCGAACGGTGCCGATCTCGATCCCGACGTGCTCTACGGGCTGGAGCAGCCGGCGAGCAGTCCGTCGGCTCGAATCACGACGCCGGTCGAGGCGGCGCACAGTCGCTCCGCGGATGTCGGCGGCTAGCACGCGGGCGGCATGATCGAACAGGCGGCCCGAAGACCTTTCCCACCCACTTGGAGCGACTCAGCAGCGCTCGGTCCGGGGCAGCGCCGGATCCGAGTCGACTCGGTTGGTGGATGGCGTCCTTAGTCGGGCAGCAGCGGCACGGACAGGCCTTGGTTGCGGTCGAGTAGTACCGCCCGGGTGATGGCATCGGGTCCGAACCGGTCACGGAGGTCGTCGAGGGCGGTGTCGAGCGCACTCGCGCGCTCGGGAGCGAATGGAAGCGCGAGCTGGGTCCCACTCTCGTCGTCGAGGTTGCTGAGCGCGACTCCGACGAGCGTGATGCCCTTGCTCTCGATCAGCGACGCGGCGGTGGCGAGCAGCCCTTTCGCCGCGGTGAGGATCGTCTGCGTCTGTGCGGTCGCCTCCGAGAGCGTGTGCGACCGGGTCGCTCGCGAGAAGTCGTCGAAGCGGAGCCGAAGCACGACCGTGCGGCAGACTCGCCGGGCGGCGCGCAGTCTGCGCGCGACGCGGTCGACCAGCGCCACGAGGTCGGCCTCCAACGCATCCCACGATCTCCGTGAGCGCCCGAGGGCGCGCTGCGCCCCGATCGAGTGTCGACGCCGACCTACTCGCACCGAGCGGGGGTCCCGGTTGTGAGCGAGGGCGTGGAGGTGCCGGCCCGCCGCTCGCCCGAGCGTCGAGACGAGCGCCGACTCCGCTCGCTGGGCGACCTCGCCGACGGTCGTCAGGCCCTGTTCGCGCAGCTTCTTGGCGGTGACCGGACCGACCCCCCAAAGCCGCTCGACCGGGAGCGGGTGGAGAAAGGCAAGCTCCCCGTCGGGCGGCACCACGAGCAGACCGTCCGGCTTGGCCACGCCGCTGGCGACCTTGGCGAGGAACTTGGTCCTCGCGACCCCGACCGAGATCGGCAGACCGACCCCCTCGCGAACCTGGCGCCGCAGTCGTGAGGCAATCTCGGTCGCCGTGCCCGAGATCCGCTCGAGTCCGCGAACGTCGATGAAGGCCTCGTCGATCGAGAGCCCTTCGACGAGCGGCGCGCTCTGTTCGAACATCTTGAACACCGCCTTGCTCGCCTCGGCGTACGCCGACATCCGCGGGGGCACGACGACCGCCTGCGGGCACAAACGACGGGCCTGTGCCCCACCCATCGCCGTCCGAACGCCGCACGCCTTGGCCTCGTAGCTGGCGGCGAGCACAACACCCGCGCCCACGATGACGGGGCGACCGAGGAGCCGGGGGGCATCTCGCTGCTCGACCGACGCATAGAACGCGTCGAGGTCGGCGTGCAGGATCGTGGCCTCGGTCGACACGAACACATGTTCGCACGAGGGCGTGACGGACGGACCGTCGCTCCTCGCGCGAGGAGCGGCACCTTCAGCGGGGACTCAGCGCCCCATCCGCCGCACGCCGACCAGGCACAGCGCGCCGAAGAACACCCCCATCCCCGCCAGCGCAACGACCCCCGGCAGCGTATGCGCGAGGCTCGGCTCGATCCCCACCACCGTCGCCTGGCGGGCCAGCTCCAGCACGTGGGTCACCGGGTTGAGCCCGGCGGTCTCCGCGAGCCAGCCGCGCAGCAGCGGCTGCGGCGTGTAGACGGTGGAGAGGAAGACCGCGAGGAAGAGGCCCTGCTGCATGAGGGGGCCCGCCTGCTGGGTCTTGAAGGTCACGGCCATGAAGACAGCGGTGCTTCGATCCTGCGAGCTGGTGCAGCGGAGCCGGCGCTCGACCCCGCTGCTGATCTTCCACGACCCTCGAGACCCGATTGTCTCGTACAGCGGGTCGCGCCAGTTGGCCAGTGGCGGGGCGTTCGGCTGATCACGGTGC
>JACCUC010000037.1 GCA_013812065.1 Thermoleophilaceae bacterium
GGGGCCGAACAGCGTGGACACACGCGTGCGGATCGTTACAAGGTGCCCGACTTCGCTCTGCAAACGGCGATCCGCGGGCTCACGAGCGCTTCGTGTGCCCATCAACTGCGGAAGTCGGGCGGGCGCAGGGCGCGCTTTGTCGTCTCCCTCTCGGCGAAGAGCGGGCGGTCTGTCAGCGTCCCCTTCGCCACCAGAGACAACACCGCCCGCGCTCCCGCCGACTACGTTTCCAGGTCCGGAAGGGTTACCTTTGCTCCGGGTCAGACGGCCCAGCTCGTGAGGGTTGACGTCGAAGGTGATCGACGAAGGGAGGCCACCGAGAGCTTCTTCCTCCGTCTCTTCAGTCCGCGCAACGCCGTGACGGGAGATGGCAGGGGAACGGGAACGATCCGCAACGACGACTAGCGTTGCTTCCTGTCCGCTCGAAGGTCGACCTTCGCCAGCCCTCGCTTGGGATCCCAGTAGTGCTTCTCGCGCCGACGCAAAAGCCGGCCTGAAGGAGACGGCCGAGCGGGCCCGCTCGGGATGGGCCGATTACCCTGCCTACCGGCGTCACGCCTGCCCGCCGGACACACTTACCCGCGCGGAGGCTTCGAGCCTTCGGATCGCCGAGGCCACGCACCGGCAGACCACCTCCCGCGAATACCGCTCCCGCACGAGCCGCCGCGCCCGAGCCGCGATCTCAGTCGCCCGAGCCTGGTCGGTCCACAGGGCTTCGAGGGCGGCGGCGAACTCATCGGCGCTCTCGGCGACGACGAAGTGAGTGCCCTCCATCAAGTCGAGCCCCTCGACCGCCTTCCTCGTCGCGACCACCGGGGTGCCGGCGGCAAACGCCTCGAGCACCTTGAGGCGCGTGCCTCCACCTTGGAAGAGGGGCACGGCGACCGCAAAGGCGCGCGCGAGAAACGGCGCGACCTCCGGCACGGGTCCCGTCACCTCGATCCTGGGCTCCTTCGCCGCGGCAGCGCGAACGAACCCCGTCGGGTCGCTCCCCACAAGCTGAAGGCGCGCAGACGGAAGGCGCTCCCACAGCCGCGGCAGGACTTCCTCGACGAGGAAGCGGGCGGCGATCGCGTTGGGCGGGTAGCCGAACCTCGCGGTAAGGACGACGGTCGGGTCGGTCGCTCGGAGCGGCTCCCCGTCTCCCGCGGGCGGACCCGCGTAGGAGTCGACGTCGAGCGCATTGGGCACGACCTCGATCGGCGCCGTCGTCCCGTAACGATATGCCGTGAGCTGCGCGTCGCGCTCGCTGGGGACCCAGATCTGGTCCGCCCGCTCGAAGGCGGCGCTCTCGATCTTCACGAGGCGCTCGGCGAGGCTCGCCCGCCGCAGGCGCGCCTCACGCCCCCCGGGCGCCGCCGCCGCCATATCGATGGCCAGCGGCCCCTCGACGTTGTGGGCATCGAGCACTATCGGCATGCCCTGTTTCGCGAGCGGGTCGATGTAGTGGTGGGTCCATAGCACCTCGAGGACGACGAGGTCAGGCTCGAACGTCCGGACGATCTCCTCGAGCTCGCGGACGACCTCCGGCGAGTAGTACGCGTCCGACGGATGGCCCTCCGGCCACTCCGAGGACCCGATGGCCAGCTCGATACGGCGCCCGAGCGCCGGGTCCCTCGAGGTCCGCCAGACCTCGATGCCTGCTTGCGCCGGAGGCTCCTCGCTCCCGCCCGCGAGACCGAATACCGCCACCGGGCCCAATGAGAGGAGCCCCTTCACGTTCTCCCAGTTCCTTAGGTCGGCCCCGCCACGCGGAGGCAGGGGCAGGCTCGGGACCACGACGAGCGTCCGCTTGAGCTCGCTCCGCTCGCCGTGGTCAGGAGATCCAGAATCCGGGCGATTCGCCTGACTACCAGTTGACGGCGTAGAGGAAGGAGTCGCGGTTTGTCCCCGCGGCCCCGGGCTCCGGAACGGAACGCGCTTGCGCACCCCCAAGGACTCTACTCGCCCCGTGCACACGGCTGCCGGCTGGTCGTTCGACAGCTATGCGCAATAACCTCGCGAGCGGGGGGGTCATGGGCAACGGTCCGGGAATCCCGACGAGGGACGGGCGGCCGATACCGCTCGCGCGAGCGTCAACCGGACTCTGCCATCTGCATGACGGCCAGCGGCGCGCCCTGGGGGTCGACCAGGCCGGCGAAGCGACCGATCGGCATGTCCATCGGCTCCATCGTCACCGTCGCCCCGAGTTCCTTGGCCTTGGCGGTCGTCGCATCGCAGTCGGCGACCGCGAAGCAGACGCTCCAGTGCGGCGGGACCTCGGCCGGGAAGTACTCGTCGGTCATTTGCATCATTCCCCCGACCGGGTAGCCGTCGAGCTCCCAGACCGTGTAGCTCTCGGGTGCGCCCTCGAACGTCGGGCGGCCCGCTTCCCAGGCGAAGACGGCCGGGTAAAACACCTTGTCGGTTTCGGCGTCGCGGGTGAGCACCTCGTTCCAGCAGAGCGAGTTCGGCGCGTTGACGAGGTCGGCGCCTGTGAAGGTCTTCGGCTGCCAGACGCCGAACACGGCCCCAGTGGGATCGGCAAAGAACGCCATCCTGCCGATGTCTGTCACATCCATCGGCTCGACCACAACGCTCCCACCCGCGGCCTTGACCTTGTCCGCGGTCTCGTCGGCGTCGGCGACGCTCACGTAGGTCGCCCACGCGGTCGGCTGGCCCTCCTGCATGTGACCCATGAGCCCCCCGACGTTCTGACCGTCCTGCTGGAACATCCGGTACCCGCCGGTCTCCTCGGTCGGTCCGGGCTCGGTCGCTTTCCAGCCCATCAGCTCACCGTAGAAGGCGGCCGACGCTTCGGCATCGGGCGAGGACAGCTCGACCCACGAAGGGGTCCCTGGTGTGTACTCGGGCATAAGGCTCCTCTCGTGGGTGCCAAGGGCTGTATCCGGGATGGTGCCACGTCCGGCGCTGCGGCTGGCGGGCAGGCCGCGGCGGCACCAGCGCGCGGACGCCGCACACAGGCCGGATCCGGGCCGAGGCTATGTGCCGCGGAGGTTCAGCAGCCCGCCGGGAGCGACGAGTCGGCAGGCGAAGCGATGGGTCCCAAGCTGGACGTCCGGCGGCCACCACTTCGGCGGCATCTCCTCGTCGCGGATCGGCTCGCCGTACTCCCGAGCTCGGTCGAACAGGAGCTCGAACGGCACGGCCTCGATCCCGAACTCGCCGGCGACGGTCGTCACGCGGTCGCGGTGGTCCTCCGAGGCAGCGGGCAGCCATGAGAGGACGACGGGCTCAGCCCACTCCGCGCGCAGGCCGTCGTCGTAGACCTCGGCCTCACCCCAGAGCAGGACGGCGCCGACGACGGCCGGGACGACGTCCGAGCTCTCGGCCCAGTGAGAGGGCGGGTTGTGCCAGGCGTAGAGGCCGCAGGCGCAGTCGGGGTGCGGCGCTGCGTGAGGGGGGTCGTGCCACGGTCCCGCGTACTCCTCGCGCCGGCAGTCCGCCTTGTTCGGCCCAAGCGTCCAGCGTGCTCTGCTGGCGTTGAGCGACGCGAGCTCATGTCCCTCGAGGCGCCAGGCGCGGTAGCCGAGGACCTCGCCCTGGCGCCTGGCGACCGCGCCGCAGCGACACGAGAGCTGGGTCAGGGCCAGCGGGCGCTCGGGCGGCGCGCCTGGTGGCCGCCCGCAACTCGGGCAGCTCATGCCGGCTGCTTCTCGCGCTCCCGACGTCGGGGCCGCTCGGCCGGCCTCTCGCGTCGCCGAGGCGCGGGGAGGGGCTCGGGCGCCCTCAAGGGACGCTGGCGCTTCGGCTCGATGGTGATCCGCCGGTGAGGTCCGAGGAGACCCATCGGCAGCGCAGCCTACAGCCCGCCGAGCGTCGGTGCACGTGGGCTTGCCCGATCGCGTGCGGAGCCGGCGCTCGGCGGCGGGCTGATCGCCGTTCGGGACGTAGACGCTGACCCGAGAGCGGAGCGCGCCGCGATAGGTGGCCGAGTAGCCTCCCAGTGCCATGGAAGCCACAGCAGGCGAGCCGTCGGTCGAGCGACGCCGCCTCGAGGCGGAGACCTTGCGCGTCGGACGGGAGCTCGCCGCGCAGCATCCGGCGGCTACACGGCATCCATGGCGCTCGCTCGACGCCAAGGCGATCGAGCTGAGCGCGCGCGACGCGGAACTGCGGGCGGCCCTCTTTCGTCTGGTGGAGGTGACGCCGGCGTGTCGCTCGCTCGATGACCTCGCGCGGCACCTCGGGAGCTTCCTGAAGGGCCTCGGAGACCGTCCGCCCCCGGTGGCGGCAGCGCTGAGGATGGCCGAGACCAAGGCCGGCCGGACTGCGCTAGGGGCGGCGGCGGCCGCCGGCGTGCGCCATATTGCGCACCGGTTCGTGGTCGGGGACTCGCCTGCCGCCGCCATGCCGACGCTCGCGCGCCTCTGGCGCGATGGCATCGGAGCGTCGCTCGACCTGCTCGGAGAGGCGACGGTCACCTCTCGGGAGGCCGATCGGTACGCCGATCGCTGTGCCGAGGCGCTCGACGTCCTCGTCGCGGGCGTGGCCGGCTGGCCAGAGCGTCCGCGGCTCGAGCACGATTCTGCCGGACCGCTCGCGCGTGCGAACCTGTCGGTCAAGGTCTCCGCGCTGACTCCGCTCCTGCGCGCCGACGCTCCCGCCCGCGGTCGCGACGATGCTGCCGTCCGCCTGCGGCCGCTGCTGCGGTGGGCGCGCGACCTGGGCGCCCACCTTCACGTCGACATGGAGTCCCTCGACTCCCATGAGACCACGCTTGAGCTTCTCTTCGAGCTGCTCGCCGAAGGCGAGTTCCGCGCCGGGCCCTCGGTGGGGCTCGTGCTCCAGGCCTACCTGCGCGACTCCGCGGCCGAGCTCGAGCGCGTCCTCGCCTGGGCGCGAGCGGCGGAGCGCGATCCTCCGCTTGTCGTGCGGCTCGTCAAGGGCGCCTACTGGGACCACGAAGTGGTCGAGGCGCGCCAGCACGGCTGGGAGGCGCCCGTGTTCGAGGACAAGGCCGACTGCGATCGCAACTTCGAGGTTCTCAGCGAGCGGCTGCTCGACCAGGTTCGCATCCCCCCGGCGCTCGTGCGCGTTGCGATCGGCTCGCACAACCTGCGCTCGGTCGCCCATGTCATCGCCTACGACCGCCTGTGCGGCGGCGACGGTGGCGACATCGAGTTTCAGGTGCTGCGCGGCCTCGGCGACGACCTCGCCGAAGCGCTTTCCGGCGAGGGCTTGCGCGTGCGCGCCTACTGCCCGGTGGGCGACCTGGTGGCCGGCATGTCGTACCTGGTGCGCCGCCTGCTCGAGAACACCGCCAACGAGTCTTTCCTGCGCGTGCAGGCGAGCGGGGCTGAGCTCGACGAACTCCTCTCGGCGCCGTGAGCGCCACGGTCCCGCTTCCGCCGTTCTCCAACGAGCCCCTGCTCGAGCTCCGCCGTGCGCCGGTGCGCGAGTCGCTCGTTGCGGCGCTGGGCGAGCTCGAGCCGCGCCTGCCGCTGACCGTGCCGATCCTCGTCGGCGAGGACGCACTCGCGGCCGACGACTTCCGTTCGACCGACCCCGGAGAGCCCGAGCGCGTCGTCGCCACCGTCGCGCGCGCGGGCGCACGC
>JACCUC010000052.1 GCA_013812065.1 Thermoleophilaceae bacterium
GGCGCCTGCTCGGCCAGCTCGCGCTCGGCCCCCTCACGGCGAATCTGTCGGACGCGCAGCTCCTGGGTGATCGGATCCTCCTCCATCCCCCTCACCGTACCCGTCTGAGCGCCGATAGCGAGCCTCGGGTCGATGTTCCAGGTCCGCGCGGGCGGGAAACATCACCGCGAAGAGCGACAAGGAGGTACCCATGCCCGGCCGCGAAGAGCTGCCCAGCACCCTCGAGAAGTCGGCGGAGAAGGCTCAGCGGACCTGGATCAAGGCCCACGACAGTGCCGTCGAGACCTACGGCGAGGGCGAGCGCGCTCACCGCACCGCCTACTCCGCGCTCAAGCATTCGTTCGAGAAGGTCGGTGACCACTGGGAGGCGAAGGACGAGAAGGGCCCTTCCGATCCCCAGGCCGCCAAAGGCGCTCCCGAGGCGCTCGAGAACCCGAGCGAGACCTTCGGGGGGGTCGACGTCGAGGGCTCGACCAAGGAGGAGCTGTACGAGCGCGCGAAGGCCGTTGACGTGCAGGGTCGCTCGAACATGTCGAAGGAGGAGCTGGCGCGGGCGGTGGCGCGCAAGGGCGGCTAGCGCTTCACCTCAGCGGCAGCGCGCCGGAAACCAGAAGAGCCGGCCGAGGGGCGTCCCCGGGCCGGCTCTTCGTTCAGCCGTGATCGTTGGTTGACGTGGGCGCTCAGGCCGCCTCGCGCAGCCCCTCGACCTCGCGCTGCACGGCGAGGTGCTCGAGGGCCTCCGACTCGAGCTGGCGGACGCGCTCGGGCGACAGCCCGAGGCGCCGCCCGGTCTCGCGCAGCGGCGTCGGCTCGTCGCCGTTGATGCCGTAGCGGAGCTTGACCACCTGGCGCTCGCGCTCGGGGAGCTGCTCGACCGCCTCGCGCAGGGTCTGCTCGCGGAGGCTCATCTCGACCTCCTCCTCGGGCTCGGCGTACTCGCTCGGGAGCAGGTCGCCGAAAGCGGTCTCGCCCTCTTCGCCGACCGGCCGGTCGAGGCTCGTGATCGTCCTCGCAGCCGAGCGCACCTCGAGCACCTGGTCGAGCGGAAGCTCAGCCTCCTTGGCGATCTCCTCGTCCTCGGCATCACGCCCGAGCCGGCTCGCCAGATCACGCTCGGCGCGGGCGATCTTTCGCTCGCGCTGGCCGATGTGGACGGGGATCCGGATCGTGCGCGCCTTGTTGGCGATTCCCCGCTGGATCGCCTGGCGGATCCAGAAGGTGGCGTAGGTCGAGAACTTGTAGCCCTTGCGCCAGTCGAACTTCTCGGCTGCACGGATGAGCCCAAAGATGCCCTCCTGGATCAGGTCGAGCAGCCCTAGCTCCTGGCCCTGGTACTTCTTGGCGATCGACACGACGAGGCGGAGGTTGGAGTTGATCATCCGCTCCTTGGCCTCCATGTCGCCGCGCTCGATGCTCTTGGCGAGCTCCACCTCCTCCGCCGCGGTCAGCAGCGGGTAGCGGCGGATCTCGTTCAGGAACAGCTGGAGCGCGTCCGTGGTCGTGCCTGCGAGGTTCTCGTTGACGTAACGGGTCGACTCGACCCCGCTGCGTCCGCAGTCGTCGCTCACGTCGATGTTTCGGTCGTCAATCAATTCGTAGATCTCTCGCACGTCGTCCTCCTGCAGCCCGATGCCCTGCACGAGCTCATCGAGCTCAGTGAGGTTCAGACAGCCCTGTTCCTCCCCGCGATCGAGGAGGGCGGCTATCTGGATCTGGGGTGCCTCCTGGTTAGTCACTCTTTCTACGTCCGGTGGGTCGATTCGTTACAGAGGAGGGCCTTCGAGGCCTTATACCCGCCGCCTGCTCGGCTGACGCGGACTCCACACTCCCTAACACTCCTTCGCGCCCGATGGCGCGGCGGATGCCTTCAGCTTCCCTAAATGCGGCCTGAGCGTTTCCTAAACCAGTCCGTCTCGGGCGCTATCAGCGGCTCGGGCTCGAGCGGCTCGGGCGGGGTTTCGGGTCCTTTGGGATCGGGCTCCGGAACGTCCGGGATCGGCGGCTCCGGCTCGATGGGCGGCGAGGGCTCCGGCACCCCCGGGCGGCCCGGTTCCCCCGGTATCGGCGATGGCGAGGGGTCGGGTACGCCCGGCGGCGGGCCGGGCATCGGCATCGGCTGGTCGGGGATGGCTGGGCCCGGGATCTCCACCAATGGGTGTTACCCAAGGCGGCGACCAGGTAACCTCGCCGTGGCGGTCGCGCGCTCGGGGCGACGCGCCCGTCCGCCCCTACAATTCCAGTCCTCGGAGAGGTGGCCGAGTGGCTGAAGGCACTCGCCTGCTAAGCGAGTAGGGGGCGCAAGCTCTCTCGCGGGTTCGAATCCCGCCCTCTCCGCTGGGTGCCGTGAGGGTGCCGAGAGCACGCTCGCCGGGCAGCGCCGCCTCGCTACCCTGCGAGATTGGGCGCCCGTAGCTCAGCTGGATAGAGCGTCGGTCTACGGAACCGAAGGTCACAGGTTCGAATCCTGTCGGGCGCGCTTAGAAAGCCCTGCTCCAGCGCGTTTTCTTATGGCCGCAGCCGCGGATGGGTGGCGATCCGAGAAGCTGATGCGATGATGCGGTAGCATCAGCAGCTTGCGCACAACGTTGGACCTCGATGACGATCTCGTCGCTGCCGCTCGCGAGTTGGCCGCCGCCAACCGCCGCTCCCTCGGTTCGGTGATCTCCGAGCTGGCGCGGCGTGGGCTGACGCCGGCGCGCGTCGAGGCCGAAGGCGACCTGCCGGTGATCCGTGTGCCGGCCGGAACGCCGGCGATCACCCCACATATGGTGCGGCGCGCCCTCGACGAGGACTGAATTCGCGCGTGGCGCTGCTGGACGTCAACGCGCTGGTCGCGCTCGCCTGGGACTCGCACGTCCACCACGAGGCGGCACGTGCGTGGTTCGCCGACAAGCGCGCGGACGGATGGGCAACCTGCCCGGTGACCGAGAGCGGCTTTATCCGCGTGTCCTCCAATCCCAAGGTGCTTCCGAGCGTCATCACCGTCGGAGCCGCCCGCGGTGTCCTCTCGGCACTCTGTGACGCCGGCGGTCACCGCTTCCTGGTGAACGACGTCTCGCTCACCGACCTCGACGTCCCGGCGATCGTCGGTCACCGCCAGGTGACCGACGTGCAGCTTCTGACGCTCGCGCGGCGTCACGGCACCCGCTTGGTCACCTTCGACGCCGGCATCGCCGCGCTGGCCGAAGGACGCGACGTGGAGTTGCTCGTCGTCTGATCCGGTCGGCGGCCTCGGCGTCGCGTCCCCGTCCTACGGAACCGAAGGTCAGAGGTTCGAATCCTCTCGAGCGCCGAGGGCGGCCGGTTGGCGTTGTAGTCGGCCCGCCAGTCGTCGACGGCACCTGGGCCTCGGCGAGCGAGGCGACAGCTCGATCGAGAGCAGCTCGTCGCGGATCCTCGAGTCAAACGACTCGACATAGGTGTTCTGAAGGCGAGCCGGGAACGATATACGCCGTCCGTGCGTCTGATTGATTGGGCGCCTCCGCGAGAGGTTCCGGCTCGCAGGGGCCCGGAACCCGTGCGCTCCCCGCGGCGGTGGCTCGCGCTCGCTCACGGCCGCAGATCGACGACGAGCGGGGCGTGGTCGGACGGTCGCGAGCCCTTGCGAAACGCGCGGTCGACGCCGCAGGAGACGAGCCGCTCGGCGAGGTCGGGGCTCAGGAGCGCGAAGTCGATCCGCAGCCCGATGCAGCGGTGGAAGTGCCCGGCCCGGGTAGTCCCACCACGTGTAGCCGTCCTCGTCGGGGTGCAGGCGGCGGAAGGCGTCGACGAGCCCGGTGTCGAGCAGGCGCTCGAGGCGGATGCGCTCGTCGCTCGTGACGTGGGTGGACCCGACGAAGGCCTGCGTGTCGTAGACGTCGAGGTCTGTGCGGGTGACGTTCACGTCGCCGGCGATCACGAGCGGCCGCCCGCTGAGCTCGTGGGCCCGCTCGGCGGCCGCGTCGAGGAAGCCGAGCTTGGCAGCGAAGCTCTCGCTTCCGACCGCCGCCCGTTCGGCACGTACACGCTCGCCACTCGGACCCCGTCGACCGTGGCCTCGACCCAGCGCGCCTCTCCGGGCGCCGGCTCGCCCGCCAGCCCCCGCGCCGGCTCGCCGAGGGGGAGCGAGCGGCGGGCGAGCACCGCGACACCCGCCCAGCGACCCGCGCTGTGGTCGACGCGTCGTAGCCCGCCTCGGCGAGCTCGGCGTGCGGGAAGTCGTCGGCCTCGCTCTTTGTCTCCTGCAGGCAGACGATGTCGGGCCCGTGCTCGGCCAGGAGCTCGCGCAGGCGAGGGAGCCGGGCGCGCAGCGAGTTCACGCTCCAGGTGACGAGGCGCAGGTTCACGGTAGGGGCTCCCTGCGGCCTCGTCTGTGACACTGCGTCCGGTGCGGGTGGCCGTCGTCGGACACGTCGAGTGGGTCCAGTTCGCGAGCGTCGAGCGGCTTCCCTCGCCCGGGGAGATCGTGCACGCCCAGGAGTGGTGGGATGAGCCGGCGGGCGGCGGAGCGGTGGCCGCCGTCCAGCTCGCTCGCCTCGCCGGCGAGGCCGACCTGTTCACCGCCTTCGGCGACGACGAGCTCGGCCGCCGCGCCCGCGAGCAGCTCTCGGACCTGGGAGTGCACGCGCACGCGGTCGACCGGCCCGAGCCCCAGCGGCGCGCCTTCACGTTCGTCGACGAGGAGGGCGAGCGCACCATCACCGTGCTCGGCCGCAGGCTGGCACCGAGTGAGGGCGACCCGCTGCCGTGGGAGCGGCTCGAGGGGGCCGACGCGGTCTACTTCACCGCCGGCGACGCGGGAGCGCTGCACGCCGCACGGCGGGCGCGTGTTCTGACGGCCACCCCGCGTGCGGGCGAACAGACGCTCGTGGAGGGCGGCGTTGGCCTGGATGCCCTAATCGGGAGCGCCGAGGACCCCGGCGAGCGCCTCGCGCCCGACGCCCTCGACCCGCCGCCGCGGTTCGTCGTCTCCACCTCCGGCTCCGAGGGCGGGAACTACACGGGCGCCGACGGCGTCGAGGGCTCGTGGGAAGCCGCCCGACCGCCGGGGCCGGTCGCGGACGTCTACGGGGCCGGCGACGCGTTCGCCGCCGGCCTCACCTACGCTCTTGGCGAGGGCCGCGCGATCAACGAGGCGATCGAGCTTGCCGCGCGCTGCGGCGCCGCCTGCCTGTCCGGGCGGGGTCCGTACGAAGCGCAGCTGCGGCTCGGCCCGGGGACCGAGCCCTCCGGCGACGCGTACTAGCAGACCGCTCGATTACCGCGCCTCGTCGGGGGCTCGGCAAACTGGGTCCCGATGACGGCATGGCCGAACCTGAGAGGCCGGATGGAGGGGGAGGTCGTCGTGGTTGAGCCGCTGGCTCCCGAGCACGAGCCGGGGCTCTTCGCCGCAGGGCACGACAGGGAGATGTGGACGTTTCTCACCGCCTCCCCCGACGCCTACGAGACCCGCGAGCGCTTTCACCGCTGGATGGAGGAGGCGCTTGCAGCCTCGGCCGCGGGCACAGAGGCCGCGTGGGCGATTCTCTCGCGCGCGAGCGGGCAGCCGATCGGCAGCACCAGGTACATGGCGCTGCGGCCCGAGCATCGCGGGCTGGAGGTCGGCTGGACGTGGCTCGGCCGTTCCTGGTGGCGCACGGGTGCGAACGTCGAAACCAAGCTGCTGCTCCTCGGCCGGGCGTTCGAGCAGCTCGGCTGCGAGCGTGTCGAGCTCAAGACCGACGCCCGCAACGCGCGCTCGCGCGCCGCGCTGGAGGCGCTCCCCGCTCGGTTCGAGGGCGTCCACCGGCGACATATGAAGGTCCCAAACGGCTGGCGCGACACCGCCTGGTACAGCGTCATCGCTCCCGAGTGGCCAGGCGTACGCAGCGCCCTACGCGAGCGTCTCGCCAGACACGGAACCACTGCTTACGCCCGACCCGCGAACCGCGATTAGCATCGAGATCTCGAATCAGCCGCGACCGCCTCGCCCGCGGCGTAGGGTGAGACGCCATGGAGGCAAAGCCCGGCCAGGCCTTTGAGGCGCTGAGCGACGCCGTGCTCGCGATCGCCGCTGAGCGCTCGGTGGAGTCCATCCTGCAGCGCTTGGTGGAGGCGGCGCGGGAGCTCGTCGACGCCGAGTACGCAGCGCTCGGGGTACCGGACGGACAGGGCGGGTTCGCGCAGTTCCTGACTGCGGGGATGTCCGACGAACTGATCGAGTCGCTCGGTCCCCTGCCGCGGACGCACGGTCTGCTGGGAGCGATGCTGGAGGCGGCCGAGCCCTACCGGATCGACGACATCCAACGCGACCCGCGCTTTCGCGGCTGGTGGCCGAGCCGGCATCCCGACATGCGCTCCTTCCTCGGCGTGCCGATCGTGGCGCGCGGCGGCATCGTCGGGGCCTTCTATCTCACCGACAAGCTCGGAACCGCCAGCTTCAGCCCCGAAGATCAGGAGCTGATCGAGACCTTCGCGGCGCACGCAGCGGTGGCGATCCAGAACGCGCGCCTATACGAGCGCAGCCGGGAGCTGAACATCGTCGAGGAGCGAAACCGGCTGGCGCGCGAGCTGCACGACTCGGTCACCCAGCGCCTGTTCGCGCTGCGGCTGACCGGTGAGGCGGCGACCAACCTGCTGGAGCACGACCCGGCCGCCGCGCAGGCGCAGCTCGTCCGGCTTCACGAGCTCACGGGCGAGGCGATCGAGGAGCTTCGCGCGGTGATCCTGGCGCTGCGACCGGCGACCCTCGAATTCGAGGGCTTGGCAGCGACGCTCGCCAAGCACGTCGACCTCCTGCGCCGTGCCTACGGACAAGAGATCGCTCTCGAGCTGAACGGGGAGCCGGAGCTGCCGGTCGCGGCGGCGACGGAGGTGCTGCGGATCGCGCAGGAGGCGCTCCAAAACGCGTTGCGCCATTCGGGGGCCGAGCGACTCTCGGTGCGGCTCGAGACCGGCGATGGCCACGTCGTGCTGAGCGTCACCGACGAAGGAGCAGGCTTCGACTCCGACGCGCCCGCGGTGCGCGCCCGCCGCCTCGGGCTGACCTCGATGGAGGAGCGCGCCAGAGATCTTGGCGGGACGCTCGAGATCCACTCCGACCCGGGCGAAGGAACGACGGTGCGGTTGGAGGTGCCGGCGTGATCCGCATTCTGATCGCCGACGATCACGCGGTCGTCCGCCAGGGACTTCGCACCTTCCTCGAGCTCCAGGACGAGATCGAGGTGGTGGGCGAGGCGGCCGATGGCGAGGCAGCGGTCGCCGAGACCGAACGGCTGCAACCCGACGTCGCGTTGATGGACCTGGTGATGCCGCGGCTCGGCGGGGAGGAGGCCATCCGGCGCATCGCCGAGGTGTCCCCCGCCACCCGCGTGGTCGTACTGACGAGCTTCGCCGAGGACAGCAAGCTCTTCCCGGCGGTCCGCGCCGGCGCCGCCGGGTATCTGCTCAAGGACGTGCAGCCGCGCGAGCTGGTGGGGGCGATCCGCGCCGCCGACGCGGGCGAGACGATCCTCCACCCTGCCGTCGCCGCGCGCCTCGTCGAGGACGTCGCCGGGCGCGCAGACCCGGCACCCCGCACGCCGCTCACCGAACGCGAGCGCGAGGTCCTGGCGCTGATCGCGAGGGGGATGGCGAACAAGCTGATCGCCCTCGAGCTCGGCGTCGCCGAGCGGACGGTGAAGACTCACGTCTCGAACATCCTCGGCAAGCTCGGGCTCAGCGACCGCACCCAGGCCGCGCTGTGGGCCGTGCGGGCGGGGTTGGTCGAGCCGTGTCAGTCGCGCTAGTCCCAGCGGTCTAATACCAATTCCCGATTGCCAGGCAGCGGTCTCGCGCGTAGCGTGAAGGCCGTGAACACCGCGCTCATCACCGGCGCATCGAGGGGCCTCGGGCTCGCGCTCGCGCGGGCGCTGGCCGACCGCCAGTGGCGGCTCGTGATCGACGCCCGCGGCTCCGAGGCGCTGCTCGAGACGCGCGACGAGCTTGCCAAGACCACGGCGCTCGTGGCCATCGCCGGAGACGTCGCCGAAGAAGCGCATCGGCGCGCGCTTGTCGAGGCCGCCGGTGAGAGCCTGCAGCTGCTCGTCAACAACGCAAGCGTGCTCGGGCCGAGCCCGCAACCGAGGCTCGCCGACTACCCGCTCGCCGAGCTCGAACGGGCCTACGCCGCCAACGTGCTCGCCCCGCTGCGGCTCGCGCAGCTCGCGCTTCCAGCGCTCGAGCGCAATCGAGGGACGCTGATCAACATCACCTCCGACGCCGCCGTCGCGGCCTACGAGGGCTGGGGCGGCTACAGCTCTTCGAAGGCGGCGCTCGACCAGCTGACCGCCGTGCTCGCGACCGAGCACCCAAGGCTCTCCGTCCACGCCGTCGACCCCGGAGACATGCGCACGCAGATGCACCAAGAGGCCTTCCCGGACGAGGACATCTCAGACCGGCCGGAGCCGGAGGAGAGCGTGCCCGGCCTCCTGACGTTAATCGAAGGACAGCAACCGAGCGGCCGCTACCGCGCCGCCGATCTCGTCGAGGTCGGATCGTGAGCGCGGTCGAGGCACTCGATCTCAGCGAGCGGCAGGAGGCACACGAGCCGCCCGAGGCGCGGGGGCTGCGCCGTGACGAGGTGCGGATGCTCGTCGCCCACCGCAGGGACGGGCGGCTCGAGCACTCGCGCTTCCCCGACCTGCCCGACCACCTCGCGGAGGGCGACCTGCTGGTGATCAACACCTCGGCGACACTGCCGGCCGCGCTGCCCGCCGAGAGGTCAGACGGCGAGGCGGTCGAGTTGCACCTCTCGACCGCGGTGCCGGACTCGGCGCCTGCCGACCGCCCGCTCCGCTACGTCGTCGAGCTGCGCCGCCACCGCGCCCCGCTCGGGGACGCGTCGACCGGCGAGTGGCTGTCGTTGCCCGCCGGCGCGAGCGCCGAGCTGCTGTCGCCATACCTGGGTGCCAAGCGGCTCTGGGTGGCGGCGCTACATCTCCCGAATCCGCTGATCGACTACTTATCGCTTCACGGGCGGCCGATCTCATACCCCTACGTGCGAGGGCAGCGTCCGCTCGCCGATTATCAGACCGTCTACGCCAACCTCCCCGGCAGCGCCGAGATGCCGAGCGCGGGGCGCCCGTTCACGCCCGAGCTCGTGACGGCGCTCGTCGCCCGCGGGATCGCGATCGCGCCAATCACTCTTCACGCCGGCGTCTCCTCGCTCGAGCTGGGCGAGCGTCCGTACCCGGAGTGGTACCGGGTGCCGGCGTCCACGGCGCGGCTCGTCAACGCCACGCGGCGCTGGGGAGGGCGCGTGATCGCCGTCGGGACCACCGTGGTCAGGGCGCTGGAGAGCGCCGCCGAAGCCGACGGCGCCGTCGTTGCCCTCGAGGGCTGGGCCCACCTCGTGATCAACCCCGAGATCGGTGTCCGGGCAGTCGACGGTCTGATCACCGGATGGCACGACCCCGACGCATCCCACCTCGACCTGCTCGATGCGATCGGTGGGCCCGACCTGGTCGCGCGCTCATATCGCGCCGCCTCGCAGTGCGGCTACCTCTGGCACGAGTTCGGCGACGTCAGCCTGATCGTGCGCGATGAACGACGCTTGACCCCGAACTCCAAAGGAACAATCCATGACTGAGCCACCCACAGCAAGCGAGCGGATCACCGAGGAGGTCACCTCGTGGCCGGGCGTCGAGGCCGGCCCGGGCGAGCGCGGCGAGTTCGCCTTCAAGCTGGGGCGCCGGGAGATCGGTCACCTGCACGGCGACCGTGTCATGCACACCGGCTTTCCGAAGGCCGTGTGGCACGAGCTCCACGAGGAGGGCCGGATCGACTATCACCCGGTCTTCCCCGGCAAGCCGGGCTACGCGGCACGCAGAATCGAAACCGAGGACGACGTCCGCGACGTGATCGAGCTGCTTCGGCTCAACTACGAGCGTGCCGTCGCCCGCCACGGTCGGCCGGTGTGAAGGAGCTCGTTCACATGGAAACCGTGCTCGAGGGCCTCTACGCCTCGACCGGGGAGCCTCTGCCGTTCGCCCCCTCGCTCGACGTCCGCGCGTTCCTGTTGCGGCGCGATCGAGGCAACCTGCTCGTCTACAGCGCCACCGGGCTCGAATCGGATGCGCCGACGATCGAGGATCTCGGCGGCATCTCACGCCACTACCTGAACCACCGCCACGAGGCCATGTTCGCCTCCGACTGGGTCGCCGCGCCGCTCTTCGTGCACGACAACGAGCGCGAGTCGGTGGCCAAGAGCTACCGCGTCGACGAGACCTTCTCCAAGCGCCACATGCTCGACGACGACTTCGAGGTGATCCCGACACCGGGGCATACGAGCGGGGCGACCGCCTACCTCTGGGACACCGGCCGGCATCGCTTCCTCTTCACGGGCGACACCGTCTACCTCAGCGAGGGCGAGTGGGTGGCGGCTGTGCTCAGGTCAAGCGACCGGGGCGCCTACATCGAAAGCCTCGAGGTCATGCGCGAACTCGACTTCGACGTGCTCGTGCCGTGGGCGGCAACTCGCGGACAGCACTACCACGGCCCCACCAGCAAGGCGGATGCTCAGCGCCGCATCGATCGGATCCTCGAACGCGTGCAGCGGGGTGAGGATCACTGATGAGCGCGTTCAGCGAAGCCGAGCTCGCGTACCTCCCCGGCGAGCGCCGTCTTGGTCGGGTCGCGACAGTCGGAAAAGACGGCACGCCTCACGTCGTCCCCGTCGGCTGGAGCTACAACGCCGACCAGGATTCGATCGACGTCGGCGGCCGCGAGTTCGAACGGGCGGATCGTCTCATGGGGGATCGACAGCGCGACATGACGCGAGGTCGCGGAGGAGGGATCACTCGAACTGACCCTTTTGACCTCCCGTAGCTGGGGCAGCCGCTATCTCGGACCGGACGAGGGTGCATGGGGCGGTTCAGAGAGGGAGTCTTCGACGACCCATCGACTCGCTTTCTGGGACTCGAACCTGCGAGCCTGGGCGTGAGAGACCTTTCCTACTCGCCGGCGAGAGGTGACAACGGTGACGCGAACGCGCTTCGGCGTGGACGGGCTTCGTCGTGAGCGATCGTCCATCGGGAACGGAAGCCGTGGTCAGTCCGCTCCGAACAGGGCCGCGATGGGCGCGACGTCATCGGGGGCGCCTGGGTCGGCGGTGACGTGGAGCACCGCGTGGTGCCCTTCGTGGCTCACGTCCCATGCGACGAACGCGCAGCACTGCCGCTCGGCGGCGGCGAGCGCTTCGAGCTCGTCGCGGACGCCCGGCTCAGCCTGGTAGCGGACCTCGAGCCGATGACCGCTGCGTCGAGCGGTTGGACGGCCCTTCTCGCCCAGGACCTGCCATCGCCGCATGCGCGCCGGCCCGTCGTCCGGGCCCAACGTGCAGGCGAGAGGCAGCTCGGCGTACGCGGCGTTGCCACGAGTGTCCATGCCGGGATTATCCCAGGCGCGGTCGTCAGCGGACGCAGCGGCTCGTCAGGATGGTGCCGTGTCCGAGCCGCCGCTTCACGCGCCTCGTGGTGTCGGCGTCTGCCCGGGGTGCGGGGCGCTACTGCCCGTCGAGGATGGGCCGACGCATCCGTACATGCGCTCCTCGCCTGCGTGCTGGGCGCGCTACGGGGAGGTCTTGGCGCGTGAGTTCGGAGATCCGAGGTACTTCGCTTGGCACCAGCTGACGGTCGATGCCTATGCCGCGCAGCACCCAGGCGTCGCGGAGCGGCGCGCGATCCAGTCGGTCGGCCTCCACCTGATGACCCTTTGCATGGTCATCGAGGACGGCGCCGACACGCGAGGGCCCGAAGCTCCACAGGCGAATGCTCCAACATGTCTGGGAGGCGTGGGCGCCCCATCACGAGACCGTGCGCCGCTGGGTCCGCCACAGCCTCTCTTGAGCGGCGTCAGCGGCTACCACGCCGCCGGCGTGGCACGCGCTCAGGCCGCTACGACCTCGTAACGCAACTCGACCATCCCGTTTCTGAAGGGGCGCGTCCCTGCCAGGCGCAGTCGCCGGCGCAGCCGCCGCGGGAACGTCGGGAGCCCCGCGCCGAGCACTACCGGGACGACCGTGAGGTGCAGCTCGTCGAGCAGGTCCTCGTCGGCGAACTGCATCGCGAGGTCGCCGCCGCCGACGATCCAGACGTTGCGCTCGCCCGCCGCCGTGCTCATATGCTCATGAACCGGTCGCACGGCTCCGCGCGCGAAGCGCACGTCGGCGCCCTCGGGCACGGGCAGCTCGCGCGAGCTGAAGACCCAGCTCGGCATGCCCTCGTACGGCCAGCGCTCGTGCGCCTCGGCGAGGATGAACTCGTACGTCGCCGACCCCATCGCGAGCGCACCTACCTCGGCGAAGAAGCGGTCGTAGGCGCCGTCGGTCGCCTCGGACGCGTCGATCGTGCTCTCGCCGTCGAAGCGCAGCAGCCAGTCGAGCCCACCGTCGCTGTCGGCGATGTAGCCGTCGAGCGTCTGGGCGACGTAATACTGCGTCGTGCTCACCGCAGGATCCTACGCCGGCCACCCTGGGCACCGGCGCGGGGACAACGCGACCGAAACGGAGAACGAATGCTCGACCACCTCGGCCTCGACGTCACCGACTATGAGCGCAGCAAGGCCTTCTACGAGCGCGCGCTCGCACCCCTGCGGATAGGCCTCGTGATGGAGCCCGTCCACGGCGTCGGCGGATTCGGCGATGGCGGAAAGCCGTACTTCTGGATCGGCCGCCGCGACCGGCCGCCGCAGACGGGCGTCCACGTGGCGTTCGCCGCGTCGTCGCGCGACCAGGTCGACGCCTTCCACGCTGCGGCGCTCGCGGCCGGTGCGAGCGACAACGGCGGTCCGGGCGTGCGGGAGATCTACCATCCCGACTACGGCGCGTTCGTGCTCGATCCGGACGGCAACAACGTCGAGGCGGTCTGTCACACGCCGGCTGATACCCGATCTCATGCCAGCCGGGCGGTCATCACGAGGTAACGGCTGGTAGTGCGGAAGGCCCGGGGGTCCTCGTTGGCCTCGCTCAACACCGCCACGCTCTCCTTGCGGAGCTCCACCCAGCGCTCTGCCGTCATCTGCCGCCGGACCCAGCGCCAGACGGGGTGATTCACCTCTTGATCGGCGAACCACGCCTCCGGCGAAGCGGCCCTGGAGGGCAGCGTGTGCTCGACGACATCAACGGTCGCTGCGCCGTGGCGGGTGAGCAACTCGCGGGCCCACTCCGGGTCACCCCAGCGCGGCAGCGCAGCGGGCGGCGATGAGAGGGCGCCGAAGAGTGCGCGCCCGACGGCGCTGATCGGCCCCGAGGGGACCCAGCTTGTGAGCACCATCCGGCCCCCGGGTCGCGTAGCGCGCCGCAGCTCCGCCGCAGCACGGTCGGCATCCGGCGCGAAGATCACCCCGAAGACGCTGACGACCGCATCGAACGACGCGTCGGCCACAAGCAGGTCGAGAGCGTCTCCGACGATGAACCTCACCTCCGCGCCGGACGCCGTTGCGCGGTCTCGGGCGATCCCGACCAGCGTTTCAGCCTGGTCGACTCCCACTGCTCGAGCGCCCCGCTGCGCGGCGGCCAGGGCGGCATTGCCCGTCCCGCAGGCGACATCGAGTACGCGTTCCCCCGGGACGACCTCCGCGGCGTCGAGGACCACCTCAGCCACCGGCTCGAGAGTCCGGGCGGTCGGTTCGTAGTCTCCGTCGCCCCAGTTCAGCTCGTCGGTCACCGATCGGAGCCTACGGTCGCGGGGGGCAGGCGATTGTCGCCACGGGCAATCGTGAGCCCGCCCGCGATCGTCGGTACCGCCGCTAGCATCGCGCCGACGTGAGCTCATCGCAGCAGGAATCCTCGTGGCTGCCCGAGATCAAGCCACGTCTGCGCGGGGTGTCACACCAGTGGGCGTTCATCGC
>JACCUC010000122.1 GCA_013812065.1 Thermoleophilaceae bacterium
CGGCGCCCGGTGAAGACCTACGTGGGCGAGTACGACGAGGAGCTCGTGCGCCAGGCCATCGACCGCGAGCGCGCGCGCGGCGGCCAGGCCTTCTTCCTGCACAACCGCGTGGACACCATCGAGGAGACGGCCGAGCGAGTGCGGGCCATGTGCCCGGGCTCGCGGGTGGTCGTGGCCCACGGGCAGATGGCCGAGCGCGAGCTCGAGCCCGTGATGCTCAACTTCCTGCGCGGCGGCGCGGACGTGCTCGTGTGCACCACCATCGTCGAGGCGGGCCTCGACGTGCCGAGCGCGAACACGCTGATCGTCGAGCGCTCGGACCACATGGGCCTCGCCCAGCTCTACCAGATCCGCGGGCGGGTCGGCCGTGCGCGTGAGCGCGCCTACGCGTACCTCTTCTACCCCTCCGCGGCGGTCTTGAGTGAGGAGGCCGCGGCGCGCCTCTCCACGCTCTCCGACTACACGGAGCTGGGCTCGGGGTTCAAGATCGCCATGCGCGACCTCGAGATCCGCGGCGCGGGAAACCTGCTCGGAGACGAGCAGTCCGGGCACGTGGCCGCCGTCGGGTTCGAGCTCTACGTCTCGATGCTCGACGAGGCGGTCGCCGCCCTGAGCGGCACGGCCGCCGACGAGGCGCCCGAACCCGTGCGCCTCGACGTCCCCGTCGACGCATTCGTCCCGGGAGACTACGTGCCCTACGAGGCGGCCAAGATCGACATCCACCGCCGCGTGGCCGGCGCGCGCGAGATCGCCGACCTGATCCTCCTCCGCGAGGAGCTCGAGGACCGCTTCGGCCCCGTCCCCGAGCCGCTCGACAACCTGATCAAGCTCCAGGATGCGCGCATCAAGCTGGGCCGCGCCGGCGCCAGCGCCGTCACGTTCCGGGCCGGCCGGCTCGCGGTCTCCCCGATCGAGCTCGGCTCGGCGGGCGCGCGCACACTGCGGGCGGAGCTCCCGGAGGCGCTCTACGAGTCGGGCCGTAGCACGGTCTCGGTGCGAGTTCCCGACGATCCGGGTGCGAGGTTCAACGGCGTCGTGGCCGCGGCCGAGGCCGTGCTCAAGGCCGCGACGGAGCCGCTGGCGCCGACAACACCGCTTAACGGCTAGGTTTAGCGCCGCTTTAGCGCTCCGGCCTAGAAACCTTACCCATGCTCTACAACCTCCTCTCCAAGCTCGCGACCGCGTTCCGGCGCCCCCGGGCGCCTGCCCTAGTCCTCCCCATTGCCCTCGCCGGCCTGGCTCTCGCCGCGGCCGGGTGCGGGAACAGCGTCCCCGGCGACGGCGTCGCCAACGTCGACGGTGAGGTGATCGAGAAGCGCGACTTCGAACGCTGGCTCAACGCCGCGGCCCGCAGCCAGCAGGCCCAACCGGGAGCCGCTCCGACCCAGGTCGCCCTCCCCGATCCGCCCGAGTTCCGCAAGTGTGCGGCTGCCCGCATCCGCCAGCCCGCCCAGCCGGGCACTCCCAAGCCGAACGAGCAGCAGGCCCGCGACCTGTGCCGCCAGGAGTACGGCCTCCTGCGCGACCAGGTGATACAGTTTCTGGTCTCCTCGCAGTGGATCGAGGCCGAGGCCGCCGATCGCGACATCGAGGCGAGCGACGGCGAGGTCGACAAGATGTTCGACGAGCAGAAGCGCCAGTCGTTCCCGAGCGATCCCGAGTACCGCCAGTTCCTCCAAGCCTCCGGCCAGACCGAGCGCGATCTCAAGTTCAGGGTCCGGCTCGACGTGCTCTCCAACAAGGTCCGCGAGGACATCGTCAAGGGCAAGGCCAACGCGACCGACGCCGAGGTGCGCGACTTCTACAACCGCAACAAGGGTCAGTTCGGCCAGCCCGAGCGTCGCGACCTGAGCGTCGTCCTCACCGAGAAGGAGGCCGAGGCCAAGCGCGCCCGCGACGCGATCGAGGGCGGCAAGAGCTTCGCTGAGGTGGCCAAGCGCTCGTCCATCGACGAGGCCTCGAAGAAGCAGGACGGAAAGCTCACCGGTGTGGCCAAGGGCCAGCAGGAGGCCGCGCTCGACCGGGCGGTCTTCGGCGCGAAGAAGGGCGAGCTCGTCGGGCCGGAGAGAACCCAGTTCGGGTGGTACGTCTTTCGTGTCGACAAGGTGACGCCGGGCTCCCAGCAGAGCTTCGAGCAGGCGCGCGAGACGATCCGCGCGCAGCTGCGCTCCAAGAAGGAGCAGGACGCGCTCACCGCCTTCGTCCGCGACTTCCAGAAGGAGTACAAGGAGAAGACCAACTGCGCTCGGGGCTACACCATCGCCCAGTGCAAGAACGGGCCGAAGCTGGCGGACCCGGCTTCGCCGGAGGCTCAGGGGGCTCCGCAGGGCGGCGGCGCACCGCCCACGCAGGGCGGCGGTCAGAGCGCCCCGCCGACCCAGGGTGGCGGCCAGGCTCCGCCCTCGGGCGGCGGGGGAGGCGGCTAGGCCGCGGCGGCGGCCAGGCCCTCTCGACGGTCGTCGGCCGAGGTGGCCGACGGTGTCGCCCGCTCGCCGGCGGCCGCTCTAGAGCGGCTCGACGAGATCACCCGACGGCTGCGTCGCGAGTGCCCGTGGGACCGTGAGCAGGACGAGCGCTCGATCGTCCCCCATACGGTCGAGGAGGCCTACGAGCTTGCCGACGCGGCCGCGTCGGGCGACGACGAAAAGCTCCTCGACGAGCTGGGCGACGTCCTCTTCCAGGTCCACTTCCTCTCCCTCCTGCTCGAGGAGCGCGGGGCCGGATCACTCGCGGCGGTCGCGGACGCGTGCCGCGAGAAGCTCGTCCGCCGCCATCCGCACGTCTTCGGCGACGTCGAGGCCGAGACCGCGGGGGAGGTCAGGCGCAACTGGGACGAGATCAAGCGCACGACCGAGGGCCGAGCAGGCGCGGGTCTTTTCGCTGACGTGCCGGACAACCTGCCGTCGCTGCTGTACGCGCGGAAGGTCCTGAGGCGCGCGGAGCGCGTGGGGCGTGGGGCCGACCGCGCAGCGGCGCTCGAGCACCTGGAGATCGACTTCGACCGGCTCGCCGAGGACGGTGACCGGACGCGCGAGGCGCTCGACGTGACGATCGGCGAGATGCTGCTGGCCGTCGTCGAGCTGGCCACGGCCGTCGGCGCGGACCCCGAGCTCGCCCTGCGGGCCGCGACCAAGCGCCGAGAGCGGCGGATCGGCGATGATGTCGCGGCCGATGAGTGAGATCCAGCACACCCTGGCCCGGCAGGTGATCGACAGCCGCGGCAACCCGACCGTCGAGGTCGACGTGGCGCTGCGCTCCGGCGCGGCCGGTCGCGCGTCCGTGCCCTCCGGCGCGTCGACCGGCGAGTCCGAGGCGGTCGAGCTCCGCGACGGCGGCGAGCGATGGGGCGGCAAGGGCGTCGGCCGGGCGGTCGCGAACGTCAACGCAGAGATCGCCGCCGCGGTCGCCGGGCTCGACGCCGACGACCAGGCCGGCCTCGATCACGCGATGATCGAGCTCGACGGCACCCCCAACAAGGCCCGCCTCGGGGCCAACGCCATCCTCGGCGTATCGCTGGCCGCCGCCCGCGCGGCCGCCGCCGAGGACGGGATGCCGCTGTGGCGCTACCTGGGCGGCGAGGCGGCTCGGGTGCTCCCCGTGCCGATGATGAACCTGCTCAACGGTGGCGCCCACGCCGACAACCGCGTCGACTTCCAGGAGTTCATGGTCGTCCCGGTGGGCGCAGAGAGCTTCTCGGACGCCTTGCGGATGGGGATCGAGGTCTTCCACGCGCTCAAGGGCCACCTTCACGCGCGCGGCCTCTCGACCGGAGTCGGCGACGAGGGTGGCTTCGCGCCCGACCTCGACTCGAACGAGGCCGTGCTCGACGCGCTCTTGGCCGGAATCGAGGCCGCCGGCCTGCGCCCCGGAGACGACGTGGCGATCGCGCTCGACCCGGCGACCAGCGAGCTGTTCGCCGACCAGGCCGGGTACGAGCTCGAGCACGAGGGGCGGGCGCTGCAATCGGAGGAGCTCGTCGAGCTGTGGGCCGATCTCGCCGAGCGCTACCCGATCGTCTCGATCGAGGACGGCTTGGACGAGGAGGACTGGGACGGCTGGCGCGCCCTGACCGAGCGCCTCGGCGAGCGCGTGCAGCTCGTCGGCGACGACCTCTTCGTGACCAACGTCGAGCGCCTGCGGCGGGGGATCGAGCAGGAGGTCGCCAACTCGATTCTCGTCAAGGTCAACCAGATCGGCACGCTCACCGAGACCCTCGAGGCGATCGCCGTCGCCCGCGAGGCCGGCTACACCGCGGTCATGTCGCACCGCTCGGGCGAAACCGAGGACACAACCATCGCCGACCTCGCCGTGGCGACGGGCTGCGGCCAGATCAAGACCGGTGCGCCCTCGCGCTCGGACCGCGTGGCGAAGTACAACCAGCTCCTGCGCATCGAGGAGGCCCTCGGCGCCGACGCCGAGTACCCGGGCCGGAGTGTGTTCGAGCGCTGACGCGGAGCAGGACTCCGGCCCGCCTGTGCCGAAGTGAGGGGCGATGCCCGTCGCCGCGCCGCCTCGCCCGCCGCGCCCGTCCGTCCGGCCCGCGCC
>JACCUC010000125.1 GCA_013812065.1 Thermoleophilaceae bacterium
GGCGCGGGCCGCGCGAGCGCCCTCGGGGTAGCGGCCGAAGGCTCGAGGACGAGCCGATCGAGCGACGCTGAGGCGCAGCCTGATGCTGCCGGCGGGCGATCTGTCGACCCGGGAGTGAGCTACCGCGCCGATCCGGGTATTGTCGAGTGCAGGCTAAAGCGGACGCGAGGAGAGCCATGGCTGCAAAGAGGAAGGCCACGAAGGCCGGCGCCGGAGTGTGGGCGACCGGTAAGGCGGTGCGCAACAATCCCTACCTCGAGCGCCTGGCCGGCGACGAGGAGCTGCGTAACAACCTGCGCACGGCTTTCGCGTCGTCGCGCAAGGCGTACGCGCGGATGGCCAACGGGCGCGGCCCGCAGGCCATCGTCGACGACAAGAAGACCCGGAAGCAGCTCAAGGACGCGGCGGGCTCGCTGCGCGAGGCTGCCGAAACCCTGCGCGGAGCCGGCCAGAAGCGCAGGCGTAAGCGGCGCGGGGGGCTGATCCTCTTCGTGCTCGTGGGCGCCGGCGCGGCCGTGGCCTTGAACGAGGGTCTGCGCAAGAGAGCGCTCGACCTCCTGTTCGGGGCCGAGGAGGAGTTCGAGTACTCGTCCTCCACGACCGCGCCCGACGTGCCTCCCCCACCGGCCGCGGAAGTCGACGACGTGCCTCCCCCACCGAGCGGGGAAATCGGCTTCACCCCGGCCCCGGCGGGAGCGGCGGGGAGTCCGCCCGTCGTGCCGCCCGAAGGCCCGATCGGAACGTCGTAGGCGCGGCCGGGCACCGCATCGCTTGGAAGGCGTCCTTCGGGGCGCCTTTCTCGTTGCTGGGGGCGTTACACGGGCGGCCCGGCTGTGGAAGCCTTGACGCCGTGACCTCGCACGGCGAAGGCGGGGGGGACCTGGCCGCCCTGCCCGAATGGGAGCGGCGAGCGGCCGGTCTTCTGATCGTGACCGGGCCGCACGCCATGCCGGTCTCGACCGCCGTCCGCGCCGGCGACCGCCGCCTCGTCTTCGGGCTCGCCCGCCGGCGCGAGACGCTCGCCCGCCTGCGGGAGGATCCCCACGCCGCCTTCGCCCTGCTCGCGCGGGGGATGGCCTTCACGGCGTACGGGGACGCGAACGTGATCCGCGAGAAGCTCGACGGCGCGCCCGACATGGCCGGGGTCGAGTTGCGCGTCGAGCGCGTTCAGAATCACCTCGCCGACGGTCGCACCGAGATGCTCTCAGCCGCCGGCTGGCGCTGGCGCCAGGAGGAGGCGCGGGAGGCCGACCGGACGGTCGTGGCGGCTATCGAGGCGCTCGCCCGCGCGCGAGCGTGACCGCTCGCGTGCCCTGACCGAGAGAAGCCCCGGGGCTCGCCAACAAGGAGATCGGCCGGCGCCTCACCTGTCCCCGCACACCGTCATGGAGCACGCGAGCGCGCTCTACCGTAAGCTCGGGTCCGAGATAGGGCGGAGGCCGTTCGGCGGACCGAGCGATTGGGGCTGATCGACTGATGACAGAGACAGGGTCCAACCCCCGACACTCGAGGGCGACCCCCCTGAGACAGGGGATACGAGGCGTTGCGGTTAACGCCGTTGGCGTTGGGGAAGAAGGGTAGGGACATGGCCGCTCCCTGCACCGCCCTGCTCTTCCCCGGCCAAGGCAGCCAGACCGACGACATGCGCGACGAGGTCGGGCGCCACCGCCCCGACCTGCTCGAGCTCGCCGAGCGAGAGGTCGGCGAGGATCCGTTTGCCCGCGTCGAGGAGAACACCCGCTTCGCTCAGCCGGCGCTCTTCTGTGCCAGCCTCGCGGGGCTCTCGCGCCTGGACGGGATCGAGCCCGAGTTCTACGCCGGGCACTCGCTGGGCGAGATTGCGGCGCTCGTGGCCGCCGAGAGCCTGAGCGAGGAGGACGGGCTGCGCATCGTCGCGCTTCGGGGACGGCTCATGGACGAGGCGGCTGCGCGCGCACCCGACAGCGGCATGCTCGCGCTGCGGGCCGAGCTCGATCTCGCCCAGCAGCTTGCGGAGCGCCACGGCCTGACGGTGGCCAACGACAACGCCCCCGGCCAGGTGGTGCTCTCCGGTCACGACGAGGGCCTCGAGGCCGCGACGAGCGACGCAGAGGAGGAGGGTGCACGCACCACGCGCCTCCCCGTAGCGGGCGGCTTCCACTCGCCGGCGATCGAGAGCGCGGTGCCCGAGTTCGAGCAGGCGCTCGCGGAGACCGAGTTCGCCTCGCCGCGCGCACCGGTCTTCTCCGGCGTCACCGCCGAGCCCTTCGATGACCCAGCCCGGCAGCTCGCGCAGAGCCTGACCTGTCCGGTCCGCTGGCGCGAGATCCTCCTCGCCCTCCATGAACGCGGAGCGCGCCGCTTCGTGGAGACCGGTCCCGGCAAGGTCCTCACGGGCCTCGCCAAACGCACGCTTGACGACATCGAGGCGACGACCGCCGAGGCGCTGTCGGAGGACGCCGCCCGTGCCTGAGACACTCTCCTCACCCGACCAGGCCGCCGCGTCGAGCGCCGAAGGTCCCTTCCCGGCGGGGCGACCGAGTACGCCGGTGGGGGCGCGGATCGGCTCGGTCGCCCTAGCCGTGCCCGAGACCGTGGTTGGCAACGCCCCGATCGCCGAGCGCCTGGGGGTCGACGAGGACTGGATCGCTTCGCGCACCGGGATACGCGAGCGCCGCGTCATCCAGCCCGAGGAGCGCGTCTCCGACCTCGCCACCCGAGCGGCCCGTGCCGCGCTCGAGCGCTCGGGCCTCGATCCGGCCGACCTCGACCTGATCCTGGTCGGGACGATCTCCCAGGACGAGCTGACGCCCGGCACCGCTCCGCTCGTCGCCCACGAGCTCGGCGCCCCGCAGGCGTCTGCGCTCGACGTGGGGGCGGCGTGCACCGCCTTCCTCGGGGCGGTCTCGCTGGCCGCCGGCCAGATCGAGGCCGGACGCAGCCGCAACGCGCTCGTGGTCGGGATCGACGCGCTCCGCCGCTGGACCGACCCGGACGACAAGCGTACCGCCGGCCTGTTCGGCGACGGAGCGGGAGCGGTCGTGATGACCGCATCCGAGGACCGGAGCGGGGTCGGCCCGATCCCCATCCACTCGGACGGCTCGCAGGCGTGGACGATCTACGCCGATCGCGAGGATGGCATGCTCCACATGCAGGGCCAGGACACCTACCAGCAGGCTGTGAACCGCCTGTGTGAGGTAAGCCTCGAGGCCCTTGAGCTCGCCGGCCTGGCCGTCGAGGACATCGACCTCTTCGTCTACCACCAGGCCAACCAGAGGATCCTCAAGGCCGTCGGCGAGCGCCTCGGCTTGCCCGCCGAGCGCGTGGTCGACGTGATCGAGACCTACGGCAACACCTCGGCGGGCTCGATCCCGATCGCCCTCGCCGAGGCCGAGGCCGACGGCCGCCTCCACGACGGTACGAAGGTCCTGCTCGGCGCGATCGGCTCCGGGCTCGTGTGGGGTGGCGGCGTGGTCGAGTGGGGTGGGATCGGTGGCAGCTGACCCCGATGAGTCGGCGGATGCGGCCACGGCCGACGAGGAAGCCCCGGCTCGCGAGGGCGCGGCGCTCATCACCGGCGCCTCGCGCGGGATCGGCGCGGCCATCGCGACCCGGCTCGCCGCCGACGGCTGGCCGGTGGGAGTCAACTTCCGCTCGGATTCCGAGGGGGCCGAGCAGGTGGTCGCGTCCATCGAGGAGGCCGGCGGGCGGGCGATCGCCCTTCAGGGTGACGTCGCCGACCCCGAGGCCGCCGAGCCGCTGTTCTCCGCGCTCGAGGAGGCGTTCGGACCGGTGATGGTGCTCGTGAACAACGCCGGCGTGCGCGCCGACGGTCTCGTGCCCCAGATCCAGGACGAGCAATGGGACCAGGTGATCGACACCAACCTCTCGGCGGTGTTTCGGATCACGCGCCGTGCCTTGAACCCGATGATGCGCGCCCGCTTCGGGCGAATCGTCAACATCGCGTCGATCGTCGGCCTCCAGGCCAACCCGGGCCAGGCCAACTATGCCGCCTCTAAGGCGGGCGTGATCGGCATGACCAAGACCGTGGCCGCCGAGGTCGCCCGGCGCGGGGTCACCGTCAACGCGGTCGCCCCCGGACTGGTCGAGACCGAGCTGACCGAGGACATGGCGGCCGAGATGGTCAAGTCCGTGCCCGCCCGCCGGGCCGGTACGCCCGAGGACGTCGCCGCGTGCGTCGGCTTCCTCGCCTCCGAGGAGGCCGGATACGTGACCGGCGCGACGCTGACCGTCGACGGCGGGCTGTCGGCCTGATCTCCCTTTTCACACGCAGATAACCCAACGACACAAGGAGGAGAACACCATGGCAGCCCCGACCCAGGAGGCCGTCGAGGAGAAGGTCATCGATGCGATCGCCAACCTCGGCCCCGACCGCAGCGAGATCACCCGCGACGCGAGCTTCGAGTCACTCGACGTCGACTCGCTCGACCTCGTCGAGATGACCCAGGTCGTGGACGAGGAGTTCGGGGTCCAGATCAAGGGTGAGGACGCCCAGCAGCTCAAGACCGTCGGCGACGCGATCGACTTCATCATGGCGCGCGCGGAATGAGCCGGCGCGTCGTCATCACCGGGCTCGGGGCCGTCTCGCCGCTCGGCGTGGGGGCGCGGATGCTGTACGACCGCTGGAGCGGCGGCGAGATCGGCTACGAGGACGGGATCGCCCGGTGCGCAGACTTCGAGCCCGAGGAGTACCTCACATCCAAGCAGGCTCGGCGCAACGACCGCTTCGCGCAGCTGGCGATCGCCGCATGCCAGGAGGCGCTGGCCGAGGCCGGGTGGGACGACGAGCCGCCCTACGACCCCGAGCGCATCGGCTGCGTGATCGGCACCGGGATCGGCGGTATCGGGACCCTCGAGCACCAGCACGACGTCCTCCGCGACAAGGGTCCCGGGCAGGTGTCCCCACTGGCCGTGCCGCTCATGATGGCGAACGCCGGGACCGCCGCGCTCGCGATGCGTTACGGGCTGCGCGGGCCGACGCAGACCACAGTGTCCGCGTGCGCCGCCGGCACCGATGGAATCGGCGCGGCGCTGCGCATGATCCGCGCCGGTGACGCCGACGCGGTCGTCGCGGGGGGCGCCGAGTCGGCGCTCACTCCGCTCGCCATGTCGGCCTTCGCGGCTATGGACGCTACATCGACATCCGGCGTCTCGCGTCCGTTCGACGCGCGGCGGGACGGCTTCATCATGGGCGAGGGCGCGGGCATCCTGGTGCTCGAGGACGCCGAGGCCGCCGAGGCCCGCGGCGCCACCATCCTCGGTGAGGTGCTCGGCTACGGGGCGAGCGCCGACGCCCATCACATAACAGCCCCGGAGCCGGCCGGCCGTGGTGCCGCCAAGGCGATCGAGCGAGCGTTGGCCGACGCGGACGTGGGGGCCGACGACATCGACTACGTCAACGCCCACGGTACATCGACACCGCTGAACGACAGCTCCGAGACCGAGGCGCTCAAGGCCGCGCTCGGCGAGGAACGGGCCAAGGCGATCCCCACGTCCTCGACGAAGTCGGCGATCGGCCACCTGCTCGGCGCGGCCGGCGGGGTCGAGGCGGTGGCGACGGTGCTCGCCCTCAAGGAGGGCAAGGCTCCGCCCACCCTCGGCTACGAGGAACCCGACGAGGGCCTCGATCTCGACTACATCCCCGACGGGCCGCGTGCCATCGGCAACGGCGGGCGGGTGATCGCGCTGTCGAACTCGTTCGGCTTCGGCGGTCACAACGGCGTGCTCTGCCTGGCGACCGTGTGATGGACGCGTCGGTCAAGGAGGAGTCGGCCCGCTTCGGAGCGCTCGAGCGGGTCGAGCGACTCTGCGACGAGGGCTCGCTGCGGGTGATCCGCTCGGAGGCGAGCTCGCACCGCATGGGCGAGAAGGCCGCTCCCGGCGACGGCGTGGTGGGAGCCGCCGGTCAGATCCAGGGGCGCCCGATCATCTGCTACGCCCAGGACCGTGCCTTCGCCGGCGGCTCGCTGGGTGAGGTCCACGCCGACACGATCGTGCGCGTCCTCGAGCTCGCCGGACGGTCGCGGGTGCCCGTGGTGGGCTTCGTGGACTCGGGCGGCGCGCGCGTGCAGGAGGGCGTCTCGGCTCTCGGCGGCTACGCGCGCATATTCAACGCCAACGTCGCCCTGTCCGGCCAGGTTCCCCAGATCTCGATCATCAGCGGGACGGCGGCGGGCGGTGGCTCCTACTCTCCCGCCCTGACCGACTTCGTGGTGATGACCAAGGACACGAGCATGTTCCTCACCGGCCCCGGGGTCGTGCGCGAGACCCTCGGCGAGGACGTTACCCCGGCCGAGCTCGGCGGCACGCGCGTGCACGAGCGCAACGGCGTCTGCCACTTCGTGGCCGAAGACGACGCGGACTCGATCTCCGTGGCGCGCGAGCTGCTGACCTACCTTCCCCAGAACGCCGATGAGTCTCCGCCGTACCTCGAGCCCGCCGAGCCGCCGGGCGGCGATCCCGCCGAGACCGTGCCGGCGGAGGCCAGGCGCGTGTACGACGTGCGCGATGTGATCCGGGCGGTCGCCGATCGCGGTGAGCTGCTCGAGCCCGCGCCCCGCTGGGCGCGCAACGTCGTGACCGCCTTCTGCCGGATCGAGGGACAACCGGTGGGCGTGATCGCCAACCAGCCGCGCCACCTCGGCGGCACCCTCGACGCCGACTCCGCCCCGAAGGCCGCTCGCTTCGTGCGCACGTGCAACGCCTTCGGGCTTCCGCTCGTCGTGCTCGTCGACACGCCCGGGTTCATGCCGGGGACCAAGCAGGAGGGGGCCGGGGTGATCCGCCACGGCGCCAAGCTGCTGCACGCGTTCGCGGAGGCGACGGTTCCGCGCGTAACCGTGATCCTCCGCAAGGCCTACGGCGGCGCCTACATCACCATGAACGCCAAGGATCTCGGGGCCGACCTGACCTTCGCCTGGACGGACGCCGAGATCGGCGTCATGGGACCGGGGCAGGCGGTGGGGGTGATCAACCGGCGCGAGATCGCCTCCTTCGCCGAGGACGGCGGCGACCCGGAGGCCAAGCGCGCGGAGCTCATGGAGCGCTACATCGACGAGCACCTGAACGCCGCGGTGGCGGCACGCGAGGGCTTCGTCGACCAGGTGATCGAGCCGGCGGACACCCGCTCGCGACTCGGCTGGGCGCTCAACACCCTCGCTAACCAGGACAGGGCGCGCCCGCGTGGCGGCAACATTCCCCTCTAGGGCCGGCGATCCCGGCGCGCGCACGCGCCGGGCCGTGCGCTCCTACGTGGCCATCGGCGACTCCTTCACCGCCGGAGCCGCCGAGGCAAGCACGATCGAGGGGCACGCCGAGCGGCTCTGGGCCGACGAGCTGGCCGAGGCGCTGCGGTCGGCCGCCGCGCCCGCCGAGGTCGCATACCGCAACCTGGCGGTGCCCGGGGCCTCGGGCCCCGAGGTGGCCGCGGGCCAGATCGAGCCCGCGCTCCAACTCTCCCCGGACCTCGTGACCGTGTTCTGCGGCGCCAACGACGTGCTGCTGTCGATCCGGCCCGACATCGACGCCTACCGCGCGGCGCTATCGGAGATCTTCGGGTCGCTGCGTTCGGTGTTCCCGGACGCGGCGATGGTGACCGCCACCTGTCCCGACCTTCAGTTCCTCCCCTTCCGCCCGCGCTCGAGCGAGCGCGTGAGGCGCGGGATGAGCGCGGTGAGCGAGGCCACCCGCGAGCTCGCGGGTGGCCACGACGTGCTCTGCCTCGACTTCGCCACCAATCCGCAGGCCGGTAAGCGCGAGAACTTCGCCGCGGACGGGATTCATCCGTCCGACGCCGGCAGCCGCCACACGGCCGCGGCCTTCGCCGAGGCCATCGACGAGGTGCTCGGAGTGGAGATCGACCGCCGTGGACTCGACATCGACAGCGAGGAGGAAGCATGAGCTCCACCGTCCCGCAGGGGGGCGACACCGCGACCGCGCTGTTCTCGCGCGACTTCGACGCGCTCGAGACCGGGGAAGGCTTCGTCACCCCCGGTCGCACGATCACCGAGGCCGACGTCGTCTCGTTCGCCGGGCTGACCGGCGACTTCCATCCCCAGCACGTCGACGAGGAGTGGGCGCGCCAGAGCCAGTTCGGCGAGCGGCTGGCCCACGGCATGCTGGTGCTGTCGGTCGCGGTCGGGCTCGTCCCGCTCGATCCCGAGCGGGTGTTGGCGCTGCGGCGGATCTCCGATGCGGTGTTCAAGCGCCCGACGCGGCTCGGCGACACGGTCCGGGTCGAGGGCAAGGTGGAGAGCCTGCGCGAGATCGACGAGGAGACGGGCCTCGTCGGCTGCACGTGGAAGGTCGTCGGTCCGGAGGACGCCGTAATCGCCCGGGTAAAGGTCGAGGTGCTGTGGCGGCGCGGCGAGCTGGGCGCGGCGGAGCCCGCGGCTTCCGACGACGCGGAAAGTGCCGCCGACGCACCCGATCCCTCTTCCGGCCTCCCGCTGTGATGCTCGAGGGCAAGCGCCTCCTGATCACCGGGGTCGCGACGAACAACTCGATCGCCTACTCCGCCGCCGAGCAGGCTCAGCAGTTGGGCGCCGAGGTCATTCTGACGAGTTTCGGGCGCATGCGGCGGATGACCGAGCGCGCGGCGAAGGGGCTGCCGGAGGAGCCCGAGGTTCTCGAGCTCGACGTCAACCAGCCGGACGACTTCGAGAGCCTGACCGCCGACCTCGAGCAGCGCTGGGGCGGCATCGACGGCGCGCTGCACGCGATCGCCTTTGCCCCCGCCGACGCCATCGGCGGCCAGTTCCTCTCGACGCCGCCGGAGAGCGCGACGAGCGCCTTTGCCACCAGCGCCTTCTCTTTGAAGTCGCTGGCCACGGCGCTGCTGCCACTCTTCGAGGCGGGCGACTCGCCCGGCGGCAGCCTCGTGGCACTCGACTTCGACGCCTCGGTGGCGTGGCCGTCCTACGACTGGATGGGCGTGTCGAAGGCGGCGCTCGAGTCGGTCGGGCGGTATCTCGCGCGAGATCTCGGTTCACGGGGGGTACGGGTGAATCTGGTCTCCGCGGGCCCGGTCGCGACGCCGGCCGCGGGTGGGATCCCCGGCTTCGAGCTTCTGGCCGAGGAGTGGGGTCGGAGGGCTCCGCTGGGTTGGGACACGGAAGATGCGGGTCCGGTCGGAGCGACTATCTGCTTTCTTTTCTCGGACCTGTCGCGGGGTATGACGGGGGAGATCCTGCACGTGGACGGGGGCTTCCACGCGATGGGGGCGCCGCTCGATACGCAGGAGGCAGAGGAGGCGCCGGACGGGGAATCTTCCTCGGACGAGGCGGAGGAAGAGGCATCTGCGGTGGGTGAGTAGCCGGCGCGCCGTCAGCCCCGGCCGGCCGCGCGGAGGGTTTCGACGGAGCCGGCGTCTCTAGCCTCCGGAGGCAGTCCTGAGCTGCCGGGCGACTATCTCGACCTCATGCCGGAAACTCACCGTCCTTGAGGCGAGGGCCCGTCGCGGCCCTCCGACGGCGCACCACCACACCCACCACCGCGCCGAAGGCCACATGGTCGGCGATCTGAGGCGGTAGCGGTAGCGCGCGGATCCGCGGAAACCAGCGGCCCACGAGGCCCAGGTCGAGGGCGGCGATGGCGAGGCCGCCGGCCGTGCCGGACGCGACCGTGGCGCGCCGGGGCAGCACGGAGGCGAGGACGAGCGCCCAGCCGAGCGAGAGCGCGAGATGGACCGGGACTGCCGCAAGCACCAGCCGACCGGTGCGCCGCTCAGAGGGCAGCAGAAGCGTGCCGGCGGCGGCCGGGGCCTCGAGCAGGTCGGCTCCCCGCACCAGCGCATCGACCGTCGAGGGAAGACCGCTGAGGACCGCTGCCACCGTGCCCGCGGCGAGGCCGTCGCGGATGACCTCAACCCACTCGTCGTGGGCTCGAAGCTCGTGGCGCCCGCTCGTCCGCGAGTCGAGATCGATCCTCACCGATAGCAGCTCGGTGCCCATCGCTCGCACCACCGCCGCGTTGAGCGTGCGGCCGATGCGCCGCTGGCGCTCACGCGGATCGTCGTCGTCGAGCAGGCGCGCAGTTCCTCGCCGCCACGCGCCTCCGACTTTGACGCGTACGCGCGGGCTGGCCTCGATGTTGCGGACGTAGGCCGCCCGCCGACCGTGCTCGGCGACGATCCAGAACGTGTCGCCGTCGAGCCCGTTGCCGACGGGCGTTCGCCGGGGCTCACCCGAGCGCCTGCCCGTGGTCTCCAGGATCGCGATCGAGCGCGGGGCGACGCCCGCCGAGACCGCCGAGCGCACTAGCGGGTTCACGATGTGCACGGCGAGTCCGGTGGTGAGCCGGCGCTTGGTCACGGGGAGCCCCCGCGGCCACGAGCGGCGAAGGTCGCCATCAACCCAGCTTCGGGCTCCGCCACGGCGCCGCCAACCTTCGTCCCAGCTCTCCCGCCAGCTCCGCCCGCGGCACCCGCGTCTGCTCGAGCGAGTCACGATCGCGCAGCGTCACCGTCGCGTCCTCGAGCGTCTGGTGATCCACGGTCACCCCGAACGGCGTCCCGATCTCGTCCTGGCGCCGGTACCGCCGCCCGATCGACCCCCCCGCGTCGTACTCCGCCGCCATCAGCGCCCGCAGCTCCTCGTAGATCTCGCGCGCGAGCTCGGGCTGGCCGTCCTTGTTCACGAGCGGGAGCACCGCCGCCTTTACGGGCGCGAGGCGCGGGTGCAGCCGCAGCACCGTCCGCGAGCGTCCCTCGACCTCCTCCTCGTCGTAGGCGTCGACCATGAACGCCAGCGCGGCGCGATCCGCCCCCGCCGCCGGCTCGATGACGTGAGGGACGAAGCGCTCGCCGCTCCCCGAGTCGACGTACTCCATCTTCTCGCCCGAGAACCGCGCGTGCTGGTTGAGATCGAAGTCGCCGCGGTTGGCGATCCCCTCGAGCTCCGACCAGCCGATCGGGAACAGGTACTCGACGTCTGAGGTCGCGCTCGAGTAGTGCGAGAGCTCGTCGGCCGAGTGCTCGCGCAGGCGCACGTGGTCGGGGCGCAGGCCGAGGTCGAGGTACCAGTTCATGCGCTCCTCGAGCCAGTAGTCGAACCAGTTCTCGGCCTCGTCCGGAGGGACGAAGAACTCCATCTCCATCTGCTCGAACTCGCGCGTGCGGAAGAGGAAGTTGCCGGGCGTGATCTCGTTGCGAAACGACTTACCGACCTGGGCGATCCCGAACGGCGGCTTCTTGCGCGCGAACTGGAGCGTGTTCTTGAAGTTGACGAAAATCCCCTGGGCGGTCTCAGGGCGTAGGAAGATCCGCGCGGCGTCCTCCTGGACGGGGCCGATGAAGGTCTGGAACATGAGGTTGAAGTTGCGCGGCTCCGACAGCTCGCCGCCGCACTCGGGGCAGCGCAGCTCCTCGCGCGGGACAGCGCCGGGGTCGGCCTCGGGAGCCTCGTCGGCGGCCATGACCGCCTCCTCGGCGCGGATGTGGTCCTCCCGCCAGCGCTTCTTGCAGCGCCCGAGGCACTGCACGAGCGGGTCGGTGAAGCCCTCGAGGTGGCCCGAGGCCTCCCACGTGCGCGGGTGCATGAGGATCGCCGCGTCGAGGGCGACGATGTCGTCGCGCTCCTGCACCATCGCCCGCCACCACGCGGCTTTGACGTTCGACTTGAGCAGCACCCCGTAGTGGCCGTAGTCGTAGGTCGAGGCGAGGCCGCCGTAGATCTCCGACGACGGAAAGACGAAGCCGCGTCGCTTGCACAGCGCGACGATTTTCTCCATCGTGACGACGTCGTGCGCGCGCGTGGCCATGGCCGCGCGAACCCTAGCGGGCACCCCCTGCGGCACTCCTATACTGAGAGTGCCATGCCGATCTACGAGTACCGCTGCGAGAAGGGCCACGAGTTCGAGGTGCGCCAGCGCATGGCCGACGGTCCGGTCGAGACCTGTGTCACCTGCGAGCATCCCGTGGAGCGGGTCTTCAGCCCGATCGCCGTCCACTTCAAGGGGTCGGGCTTCTACAACACCGACTACGGCAAGCGCAAGCGCGGGGAATCGAGCGAGGGCGACGGCGAGGGATCGGGCAAGTCCGAGGGCGACGACTCCAAGAAGTCCGGCGACGGCG
>JACCUC010000128.1 GCA_013812065.1 Thermoleophilaceae bacterium
GGCGCGGGCCGAGGCGCTCGACGATCCGCGCCTTGTGCTCGGCCCCGAGCGCGGCCGAGGCGGCGACGTCGAAGGTCGCCTCGACCCGCGAGGCGGTGACGTTCGCGTGCTGGCCGCCCGGCCCCGACGAGCGGCTCGCGCGCAGCTCGATCTCGGCCAGCGGAACGGCCACGCCGGGCGCGATGATCATCGGATCCTCCACCGCCCCGATGATGCCCGAGACCCGGCCCTAACCTCGTCGGCCATGCCCACCCGCGACGACATCCGCAACGTGGCGATCATCGCCCACGTCGACCACGGCAAGACCACGCTCGTGGACGCCATGCTGCGCCAGTCCGGAATCTTCTCGGCCCACGAGGAGGTCACCGACCGGGTGATGGACTCGATGGACCAGGAGCGCGAGCGCGGGATCACCATCCTGGCCAAGAACGCGGCCGTGCGCTACGGCGACGTCAAGATCAACATCGTCGATACCCCCGGGCACGCTGACTTCGGCGGCGAGGTCGAGCGCGGGCTGTTCATGGTCGACGGCGTGCTCCTGCTCGTCGACGCCAGCGAGGGCCCGCTGCCCCAGACGCGCTTCGTGCTCCGCAAGGCGCTCGAACAGCGGCTGCCGGTGATCCTCGTGGTCAACAAGGTCGACCGCCCCGACGCCCGCATCGCCGAAGTCGTCGACGCCGCCTACGAGCTCTTCCTGGACCTCGACGCCGACGAAAGCCAGATCGACTTCCCGATCGTCTACACCAACGCCAAGGCGGGCTGGGCGTCGACCGATGAGGGCGTCGACGGAGACGATCTGCGTCCGCTCTTCGGCCTCATGACCGAGCACATCCCGGCACCCACCTACGAGGAGGGGCACGGGCTGCAGGCGCTCGTGACCAACCTGGACGCCTCGCCGTACCTGGGCCGGCTCGCCCTCTGCCGCGTGCACCAGGGCGCCCTGCGCCGGGGCGCTCGCGCCGCGTGGTGTCGCACCGACGATCGGATCGACTCCGTCCGCATCGGCGAGCTGTTCGTGACCGAGGGACTCGCCCGCGTCCCCGCCGAGGAGGCCGGCCCGGGAGAGGTCATCGCCCTCGCCGGCCTGCCCGAGGTCACGATCGGCGAGACCATCGCCGACCCTGAGGACCCTCGCCCGCTCCCTGTGCTGCACGTGGACGAGCCGGCACTCGGCATGACCATCGGAGTCAACACCTCGCCGCTCGCCGGGGAGTCGGGCCAGAAGCTCCAGGCCCGGCTGATCGAGTCGCGGCTGCGGGCCGAGCTCGTGGGCAACGTCTCGGTGCGCCTGCGGACGACCGAGCGCGCCGACACGTGGGAGGTCCAGGGCCGCGGCGAGCTCCAACTCGCGGTGCTCGTCGAGACCATGCGGCGCGAGGGCTTCGAGCTCACGGTGGGCAAGCCCCGAGTGGTGACCCGCGTCGAGGACGGCAAGGTGCTCGAGCCCGTGGAGCGGCTGGCCGTCGACGTGCCCGAGGACTATCTCGGCGTGGTCACGCGTCTGCTCGCCGAGCGTCGCGGGCGACTCGCGAACATGGTCAACCACGGCACCGGTTGGGTGCGCCTCGACTTCCTCGTGCCCGCCCGCGGCCTGATCGGCCTTCGCACCGAGTTCCTCACCGAGACGCGCGGGACCGGCGTGCTCCACTCGGTCTTCGAGGCCTACGAGCCGTGGCAAGGAGAGATCCGCATCCGACCCACCGGCTCGCTCGTGGCCGACCGCCGGGGGAGCACGGCCTCCTTCGCCCTGTTCAAGCTCCAGGAGCGCGGCCAGCTCTTCGTGGGTCCGGGCGAGGAGGTCTACGAGGGCATGGTCGTGGGCGAGAACGCCCGCGTGGAGGACATGGACGTCAACCCGGTCAAGGAGAAGAAGCAGACCAACGTCCGCGCCGCCTCGGCCGACGAGCTCGTGCGCCTCGTCCCCCACCGCCGGCTTTCGCTCGACCAGGCACTCGAGTTCATCCGCGAGGACGAGGCCGTCGAGGTCACTCCCGACGCCCTGCGCCTACGCAAGCTCGTCCTGGCGGCCGCCGAGCGCCAGAAGACCGCGCGTGTGCGAAAGCACGAGCGCCTCGCGGCCTCGGCCTGATCGCCGGCGCTCAGCTCACCCGCGAACGCGAGCGGACACTCCGTGGAGCGGGTGTCGCGAGCGGTCACCGAGCACGCCGAGCTCGCCCACTTTTCGTCGCTCATGTTCAGTCGGTGGCGAGCTACACGAGCAATGCGCCGAACGCTCCGCGTGACCCCGAGCTCAGCCGCGAGGCGTTCGGACAGCACCCCACGCAGCTGTGACCTCGCTGTCCCCGCGCGGGCCGGCACGCTGACAAGATGCTCTTGCGACTTGGTGGGGGTGTCGAGCGCGGCTCCTCGCGTACGGCTCAGATGAGCGAGGCGGCGATGACGAGCGCGATCGCGACCTGTGCGGAGGCCGAGACCCACGTCCCTGGATGGATGCGGGCGCCGGCGCCCGAGCCCCCTGACATGAGTTCCTCCCCCAGCTTGCCAGGAGTAATGAGGTCGAGTACGAGGAAGCAGACGGCCTGAGCGGCCACGCTGACGAGGCCGAAGACGGCGGTCTCGTCGAGGCCTGCCCAGCCCGCGTCGGTGGCGAAGATCGCGAACCAGAGAACGACGCCGAGCGAGGCAAGCGTGGCGGCGGACAGGAGGGCCGCGTTCGGGTTGCCCTCGATGACCTGCTTGCCCAGGTTGCCCGGGGTGATCAGATCGAGGGCGAAGAACCCGACCACGAGGATGACGAGCCCCACTCCGGTGTAGGCGAGGATCTGGGCGACGAGTTCGAGCATGGTTCAGAGTCCTCCGGTCCGGGGGCAGCAGGCGGCACCGTACAACGCCGAGAGGTCAAAGCCCGCCCGGGGCGAGCCGCGTCCAACTCGGGGTCGAGATCGAACCGAGGATGCGCGGGCGGTGTTCTCGAGGCGAAGGAGCCGCTAGCCGGCGCTCGCCGCGGGCACCTCGCAGGTCGCCCCGTCACTCGTCCAGGAGCGGACGATGTCACGCATCGACAGGATGCCGAGGACCTCCGAGCGGTCATCGAGAACGATGACATGGCGGATCGCCCTCTTGGTCATCTCCTCGGCCGCACGCTCGAGCGGCCAGTCGACGTGAGCGTAGATCAGGTTCGACGAGAGGTGATCGCGGACCAGTTCGGTGTCGAAGTCCTGTCCCGCCCCACTCGAGCGCAGCAGGTCGCGCTCGGTGACGATGCCGGGCCCCTGTCCCTCGTTGTCCATCACGACCGCCGCGCCGACGTTGCGGGCGGTCATCCGCCGCGCGGCTTCCCTGAGCGTGTGGCTCGGCCCCACGGTCACGACGATCTCGTTCATCCCCTCGCGCACCATCATCAGTTACCACTCCCTCTCGTGCGGACCGCCACGAAGCCTAACTGAACGGGCCTCGCGCGCGTCGCTCACCTATCGAGGGCAGGCACACGCGCCACGGGCGCGGCCGCGCACTGAGAGAAATCGCGGCTTCGCACGAACGCTGAGACGAACGCCTACAGGCCGCCCTCGGTGGACGACGTGGGCGACATCGCCCAGGCGTCGAGCGCACGCTGCGCGTCCTCTGAGCCGACGAACGCCACGAACGACGCGACCGCGGCGCTGACAGGGCCCACCGCCGAGCGCAGCGCGTACCAATGTCTGCCGGAAGTCGCTCGCGCAGCCTGATGCAGCCGAGCAGTCCCGAGCTGAGCTCAAGCTCGACCGCTACCCGCGGCTGCAGCGACACCCCGATCCCGGCCCGGCCCGCCTGCTTGATCGCGCCGTTGGAGCCGAGCGTCAGGACCTGGGGCCGAAGCGCGTACGCATCGCCGACGAGCCGATCGCCATCCGGGGGTCGGCCCCCGATGGCCACGTCGGCGCGGTGCTCGAGCACCCGGCGGAACACGTGCTCGCGAATGCCGACGTCGAGCGTCAGGCCGATGTCGGGATGGCGCTCACAAAAGACCTGCATCAGCGGGGGGACAACGTGCTCGGCCGCGGTCGTCACGGCCACGATCCGCAGCTCGCGGGCGGCGAGCTCTCGGGCCTGGAGCACGGCACGCTCGCCCTGCTCGAGCAGCCCGATGACATCGGCAGCGTAGGGGGCGAACGACCTCCCCGGCCGCGGTCGGGCGGATCGAGCCCCGACGCGCTCGGTCAAGTCTGCGCCGACCTCGCGAGCCAGCGAGGAGACCGCGGCCGAGACCGACGGCTGGGTGACGACGAGCTCGTCGGCGGCGGCGGTCACAGAGCCCGTGCGAACGACCGCGAGGAAGCTGCGCAACTGCGTAAGCCGTTATAGACAGAGAACAAAAGGTACATCTAGGGCACCGCGCAGATTCGATACCCGGCGTAGCTCACGGCGCACGCGACCACAGTACCCGCGTGGCCACTACCGTGCGAGCACCGTGTAGACCGCAGCGGGACCTTCCCCCTCGTAGCCGCCCCCGTCGAGCGCGACTTCGATCGGAGAGTTCATGCAACCGCTCAGAGGGTAGAGTGCGGACTGAACGTCCACGATATAGAGGTCCGTAGCAAAGAGGAGGAGAAAAGCCATGGCCGCACACGAGCTCGAGCTCACCGCCAGGTCGCTGGTCGCCGAGGGGAAGGGCATCCTGGCCGCCGACGAGAGCACCGGCACCGTCACCAAGCGCCTGGAGGCGGTCGACATCGAGTCGACCGAGGAGATCCGGCGCACCTACCGCCACATGCTTGCCACGGCAGGGGCCGGGGGCGAGATCGTCAGCGGGATGATCATGTACGACGAGACCATCCGTCAGCAGGACGATGACGGCAAGCCCTTCCCGGAGCTTTTGGACCAGGAGGGGATAGTCCCCGGGATCAAGGTCGACCACGGCGCCAAGCCACTCGCCCTCTCTCCCGACGAGAAGGTCACCGAGGGGCTCGACGGGCTTCGCGACCGGCTCGAGGAGTACGTCGACATGGGTGCGCGCTTCGCCAAGTGGCGCGGGGTGATCGCCATCGACTCCGAGAGGGGCTTTCCGACCGACTACTGCCTGCACGCGAACGCACACGCTCTCGCGCGTTACGCGGCGCTCTGCCAGGAGGCCGGGCTCGCCCCGATCGTCGAGCCCGAGGTCGAGATCAGCGGCGATCACACGATCGAGCAGTGCCGCGAGGCCACGACCGACGTGCTGCGCGCCACGTTCGCGGAGCTCGCCGCCCAGCGGGTGGACCTGCGGGGCATGCTGCTCAAGCCGAACATGGTGATCTCCGGCAAGGAGTGTCCCGACCAGGCGAGCGTCGAGGAGGTGGCAGAGCAGACCGTCAGCACCATGCGCGAGGTCGTTCCGGCCGCCGTGCCCGGCATCGTCTTCCTGTCGGGAGGCCAGGGCCCCGAGCGTGCCACGGCGCACTTGAACGCCATGAACAACCTGGGCCCGCAGGCGTGGGAGCTGAGCTTCTCGTACGCGCGGGCGCTCCAGGACCCCGCGCTCGAGACGTGGAAGGGCGAGGACGAGAACATCGAGCCGGCCAAGCAGGCGTTCTACCAGCGCGCGCGGCTCGTCCACGCGGCGCGCCTCGGCGAGTACTCCGAGGACATGGAGCAGGAGGTGGCTGCCTAGGTCCTTGGGGCCCAAGGCGCTCGCAACCGCATAGACTCTCTTGGCAGACGAGGATCCCAAGGCAAGGGCCCGGGCGGCCATGGCGGCCCGGGCCCTCGACGAGGTCGAGCCGGGGATGGCGATCGGCCTCGGCTCCGGCGGCGCCGTCGACGCGGTCATCGACGCCATGGCGGGGAAGTGGCCGGACGGCCCGCCGGTTCGGGCGGCCGTCGCTGCGCCGCGAACCGAGGAGGCCGCGCGCGCGGCGGGGATCGAGCTGATGGCTCTCGACGGCTCGTTCCGGCTGGATGTCGTCCTCGACGGCGCGGACGAGGTCGGCCCGGAGCTCGAGCTCGTCAAGGGAGGAGGCGGGGCCCTCCTGCGCGAGAAGCTGCTGGTCTCGGCGTGCGACCGGTTCGTGGTCGTCGCCGAGGCTGAGAAGCGCGTGGCACGCCTGGGCGAGAAGATGAGGCTGCCGGTCGAGGTGGTGCGCTTCGCATGGGGAGACACGCAGCGCCGGCTTCAGGAGACGCTCGAGGAGTCAGCCCTTCGCGAGGATGAGGACGGGGAGCCGTTCGCAACCGACGAGGGCCACTTCCTGCTCGACTGCGTGCTCCCTTCCTCCCTCGAGCTCGCCGACCTCGAGGAGCGTCTGAAGCGAACGACCGGCGTCGTCGAGCACGGCCTCTTCCTCGACTCCGCCGACGTCGTTGTCCTCGGCGGGACCGACGGCGGCGTCGAGACCCTCACCCCCTGAGCCGGGCGAAGTACGCCGCGACCGGCCGCTATCAGGTCGCGCCGGCCGCGGCGGCGATCGAGCGGTAGGACTCGGCCGGATCGTCGGAGCCCATCACGGCGGACCCCGCCACCAAGACCGTCGCGCCGGCCTCGACGCACCGCGGCGCCGTCTCCTCGGCGATCCCGCCGTCCACCTCGACCGGCACGCCGGCGGGCAGCTCGGCGCGCAGGCGCTCGACCTTCGACAACGAGGCCTCGATGAAGGACTGGCCGCCCCACCCCGGGTTCACGGTCATGCAGAGGAGCAGGTCGACCATCTCGCCGAGCTCGCCGGCCGCCGCCACGGGCGTCGAGGGGTTGAGCGCGAGCCCGGCCAGGCAGCCGGCCTCGCGTATGCGCTCGAGCGTGAAGTGCACGTGCGGCGTCGCCTCCTGGTGGATGGAGATGATGTCGGCGCCCGCCTTGGCGAACTCCTCGACCTGGCGCTCGGGGTGCTCGATCATGAGGTGCACGTCGAGGATCCCGCCCGCGTCGCTCACCTGCTCCCGGATCCCATCGACGATCGGCGGCCCCACCGAGATCGGCGGGACGAAGTGCCCGTCCATGACGTCCACGTGCACCACGCGCGCGCCGGCGGCCATGATCTCCTCGACCTGGCCGGACAGGCGCGAGTGGTCGGCGGCGAGTATCGAAGGTGCCACCCGTGTGTCGCGAAGGAGCTCGGCGGCGCGCGATGGAGTGGAGCTGGCGGTCATGAGCCCGGCCGAGATTACAGCAGACGAGCTCGAAGCCGACTACAATCGTCGCGTCCGTTCGCAGTCGGCTTGGGGGAGGAAATAGCTTGAGCACCTACCTGGAGTCCTTCGCCCCTTCTCACGCGCTGACCAAGCTGAGGACGCTCGAGCCGATGGCTGCGGACGCCACGCGCGCAGCGGCGATCGCCTCGGTCCAGTTCGCCGGACGGGGAGACGACAAGGCCGCCGACGGGGCGGCCACCGAGGCCATGCGCGCGATGCTCTCGCACATGCCGGGGACCGGAACCGTGGTGATCGGGGAGGGTGAGAAGGACGAGGCGCCGATGCTCTTCAACGGCGAGGAGGTCGGGGACGGCAGCACGGAGATGGCCATCGACATCGCGGTGGACCCGCTCGAGTGCACCGACTTCTGCGCCGCGGGCGTGCCCGGCGCCCTGACCACGATCGCCTTCGCGGAGGGAGGCACGATGTGGTCGCCGGGGCCCGGCCTCTACATGGACAAGCTCGTGGTGGGCCCGGAGGCGCGCGAGGCGATCGACCTCGATGACCCGCCGGATCGCACGGTCGCCAACGTGGCCGAGGCGCTCGGCAAGCCGGCCGAGGAGCTTCGCGTCGTCGTGCTCGACAAGCCGCGTCACGAAGGGCTGATCGAGCAGCTGCGCGGTCTCGGGGTCGCCGTCGCGGCGCCCTCGGACGGCGACGTCGCGGGAGCGCTGGCGGCGATCCTCGCCGACGGCGACGCCGACCTCTTGATGGGCGTCGGCGGCACACCCGAAGGCGTCATGACCGCGTGCGCCGTGCGCGCGCTCGGCGGAGGCATGAAGGGGCGTCTCGCGCCGCAGAAGGAAGAGGAGGAGAAGGCGCTGGCCGACGCCGGCATGGACACCGAGCGCGTCCTGGACGTCGACGACATCGTGGGCGGGGAGGCCATCTTCTCCGCCACCGGGGTCACCGGCGGCGCGCTCGTCCGCGGGCCGTGGGACTCGGACGGGCAGACGATGACCGAGACCATCGTCATCGCCCCCGGGAAGGTGCAGCGCATCGTCGAGGCGATCGTCGGGCAGGAGTGGTCTCCTCCCTCCAGCGGAGCGAGCGGCGGAAGCCCATCATGAGTACGGTGGCGCGGGTCCGTCGTGACCCGCCGTGGAGCGCCCGCTGAGCGCGATCGACGTCGGGTTCACCGCGGCGGACGTCCGCCGGGCCGAGGTCATCGTGGTGATCGACGTCCTGCGCGCCACCTCGACGGTGGTCCAGGCGCTGGCCGCGGGCTACGAGCGGGTGCACTGCTGCGAGAGCATCGAGGGCGCCCTGGAGCTGCGCGGGCCGGGGCGCGTGATCGCCGGGGAGCAAGAATGGAAGACGCCCCCGGGGTTCGATCTCGGCAACTCCCCCGCGGCCTTCGCGGCCCCGGAGGGGACGGAGGTCGTGCTCACGACGACGAACGGCACCCCGATGATGGCCGCCGCCGCCGCCCACAGCGACCTGGTGCTGCTGGCGTCGTTGCTCAACCTCGACGCGATCGTCGCGGCGCTCTCGCCGGCCGACGTGCTGCTCGCCGGCTCGGGCACGAACGGGCGGCCGGCCCTCGAGGACACCTACCTCGCCGGGCGGATCGCGAGGCGGCTCGAGGGCGAGCGCACGGATGCCGCCCTCATGGCCGAGTGCCTGGCAGACGCCCACGAGCCGCTCGAAGCGCTGGCGGCGAGCGCCGACGCCGCAAAGCTCCGAGAGGCGGGGCTCGGCGACGACGTGGAGTGGTGCGCGCAGGAGTCGATCATCGACGGCGTCCCGCGCGTAGTTGCCGTCGAGGACGGCGTGAGCGTAGTGGAGCTCGCCGGTCCGACCGAGCTCCCGCCTCCGGTCCGCTCGTCCTCTGAGACGACCGACTGATGCCGCCGCCTGTCATAAATCGGCTCGCGTCTGTACGCTGTGACTTTCGAACCCGTAGGACCCGCGGAATCAATCAAGCTAGTGAAAGGCGATCACATCTCATGAGCTCGAACGGCAAGAGCGACGATCCCACGGGCGGTCGCTCCTCCGCGGGGGTCACCCCCTATGCGGAGATGGGGTTCTACAACGACGAGTACGAGGTCAAGGACACCGACGTCCTCGCGGCGTTCCGGGTCACGCCCCAGGAGGGAGTCGATCCGATCGAGGCGGCCGCCGCCGTCGCCGGAGAGTCCTCCACCGCGACCTGGACCGTAGTGTGGACCGACCGTCTGACCCCGTACGAGCACTACCAGGGCAAGGCCTACTCGGTGGAGGAGGTGCCCGGTACAGAGGGCCAGTACATAGCGAAGATCGCGTACGACATCGACCTCTTCGAGGAGGGCTCGATCGCGAACATGACGTCCTCGATCATCGGGAACGTCTTCGGCTTCAAGGCCCTCAAGGCGCTCCGGCTCGAGGACGTGCGGATCCCGAAGGCCTATCTCAAGACCTTCCCGGGTCCGCCCCACGGGATCGTCATGGAGCGCGAGTACCTCGACAAGTTCGGGCGCCCGCTGGTCGGCGCGACCACTAAGCCCAAGCTCGGGCTCTCGGCCAAGAACTACGGCCGCGTGGTCTACGAGGCGCTGCGGGGAGGGCTCGACTTCACGAAGGACGACGAGAACATCAACTCGCAGCCCTTCATGCGCTGGCGCGACCGGTTCGTGCACTCGATGGAGGCGGTCGAGCGCGCCTCCGCGGTCACCGGCGAGGTCAAGGGCCACTACATGAACGTGA